>JANMTJ010000312.1:0-2339 GCA_031390295.1 Oleiharenicola sp. | reverse complement strand
GGGTGGGGTGGTAGCGTGGCTCGAATTTTTCCTCCATGGGCACCGCCAATCCGGAAATTACCTATAACAGCAAGATCGAAGGCGATATCGTCGTCACGAGGGTTGATGCCGCGATCAACTGGGTGCGGAACAACTCCATGTGGCCCATGCCAATGGGTCTGGCCTGCTGCGCCATCGAGTTGATGGCCAGTGCCGCCAGCCGGTTTGACATCGCCCGCTTCGGGGCCGAGGTCATGCGCTTCTCCCCCCGCCAGGCCGACTGCATGATCGTGGCCGGCACGGTCACCTACAAGATGGCTCCGGTCGTCCGCCGCATTTATGACCAGATGGCCGCCCCCAAATGGGTCATTGCCATGGGGGCCTGCGCCAGTTCGGGCGGCATGTATCGCAGTTACGCGACGCTCCAAGGCGTGGACCGGATCGTGCCGGTGGACGTCTATATCAGCGGCTGCCCGCCGCGCCCGGAAGCCCTCCTCGATGCCCTGATGAAGCTCCAGGAGAAGGTCAAAGGCGAGCGTTCCGGCTCCAAGCTTCTCAGCGCCTGACCGCCGTCCCAGCGCATGACCACCGACGTCGAAATCACGACCGCCGTTAGCCAGCAATTTCCCTCGGCCACGCCCCGCGCCAGCCTCGATTGCCCGGCGTTCAACGTTCCCGCCACCGAGATCCTCGCCGTCCTGCAACACCTGCGCGACGCCCACGGTTATGATTTTCTGATGGACGTGACCGCCATCGACTGGAGTGCGGAGAAATCACCCCGCTTCACGGTGGTCTGGCATCTCTACTCCAGCACCAAGCACACCTACGTCCGCCTCGCCGCCGACTGCATCAGCGACAGCGAGCCGGTCATGCCGACCGCCACGGGCCTCTGGGCCGGGGCCGACTGGCACGAGCGCGAAACCTACGACATGCTTGGCATCAAGTTTACCGGACACCCCGATCTGCGCCGCATTTTGATGTGGGATGCCTACCCCTATTTCCCGCTCCGCAAGGATTTTCCGCTCGCCGGTCTGCCTACGGAGCTGTCCGACCCCGACATCACCGAGGAAACCAAGACCGGCGTCATTGCCGCCCCGATGGCCGGCGGCCCGTTTGTCGCCACCCCCGGGGAGCCGATGAGCAACGCCGAGCCGCGCGCCAAGGACGAGGCCTGGAACGAACAAAGCGAGAAACCCAACTGACGCGATGGCCACCGATTTATCATTTCCCGATGCCGCCGCCAAGGCCGCCCAGCCTCCGAAGGAGTTCGAGCCGGAGAAAATGTCGCTTTCGATGGGCCCGTCACATCCGTCCACCCACGGCGTGCTCCGCATCCAGTTTGAGCTCGATGGCGAGATGGTGACCAAGGCCGACCCGGTCATCGGCTATCTGCACCGCGGCGACGAGAAGATCGCCGAGAACATGACCTACAACCAGTTCGTGCCCTACACGGACCGGCTGGATTACATCGCCCCGCTTGCCAACAACATGGCCTACGCCATCGCGGTGGAGCGCCTCGCCAAGCTGGAAGTGCCGGCGCGTTGCCAGGCGATCCGCGTCATCACCGCCGAGATGGCCCGCGTCTCCTCGCACCTGATGGGCTTAGGTGCCTACGGCATCGATGTCGGGGCGTGGACGGTGTTCATGTACTGCTTTGAGGAGCGCGAGAAACTCTACAAGCTCTTCGAGGAGCTGACAGGTGCCCGCTTCACCACCAGCTACAGCCGCATTGGTGGCCTGCAACGCGATGTGCCCGAGGGCTGGGTGCAGAAGGTGGACGCCTTCTGCGACCAGTTCCTGCCCATCCTCGACGAGATCCTGGGCCTCCTCTCGCGGAACAAGATCTTCATCGATCGCACAGTAGGCGTTGGCGTCATCTCGCGGGCCGATGCCATAGCCTACGGCCTGACCGGCCCGAACCTGCGCGGCTCGGGTGTGGCCATGGATCTGAGGAAGGACCGGCCCTATTCGGGCTACGAGCAATACGAGTTTGATGTGCCGGTCGGCTCCAAGGGCGACTGTTACGATCGCTACCTCTGCCGGGGAGAGGAGATGAAACAGTCGATCCGCATCCTCAAGCAGGCCATCGCCAAGTTCCCCGGCGGGGACTGGTATGCCCGGGACGCCCGCAAGATTTTCGCCCCGCCGAAGGACAAGATCCTCACCTCCATGGAGGAGCTCATCAACAACTTCATGATCGTGACCGAGGGCCCGCAGATGCCGGCCGGCGAAGTCTATTTTGAGGCCGAGAACCCGAAGGGCGTGCTCGGTTTCTACATCGTGAGCAAGGGCGGCGGCGTGCCGTGGCGCATGAAGATCCGCAGTCCCTCGTTCTGCAACCTTTCCATCCTCCCCAAGCT
>JANMTJ010000246.1:0-6940 GCA_031390295.1 Oleiharenicola sp. | reverse complement strand
TCTGGAAGCTGAAGCTCGGCTTCGCCAACGATTATCAGAGCATCCCGCCCGCCGGCGTGGAACGGCTCGACACGACCTATTTCACCAGCCTGATCCTGAACTGGCTGTAAATCCTCCGGCGGATTTCCCGGGCCGGCTGGTGCGTCCAGCCGGTCTTATTTTTTGTCCGTTGAGCGCCGGCTGAGCGCGCTGTTCATGGCGACCGCCGGCCCCCACCAGCCGTAACGGCGGAGGTGCTCGGCCCAGCGGGCGGGCTTCAGCAGCGAGACGACCGCCATGAGCACGCACGCGACCGCGATGAAGCGCAGGACCAGCCAGACGATTTCTTCCCAGGTGCCGCCACCGGCCAGGATGATGATCGCGACCATCAGCAGGGGCAGCCAGAACTGCCAGTGTGCAAATTCCCGCAACCGCCGGGACCAGTGCGAGCGGGCGAAAGGGTGGGCGGTGGATCGGGCGGCCGCGCGGGCGTTTTCCCGGTCGATGATATTTTGCAGCATGGCCGGCGGCCGGCGCAGCCGCCACGCCGTCAGGGTTGCCCCGGCGGACACCGCGGCGTGCAACACCGCCCAAGCCGCCACGAGCCACGGCAGGCCCGGGGCGGTGATCGACCATTTTTGGGCCAGCCACAGCACGACGGCATCGTAGGCCTTCACCATTTCCTGCCCCATCATCAGGTATTGGAGGATAAAGCCCTGGGTGGCGGCCCAGGCGCCGACCAGCGCGCCGCCGAGTCCGAGCGCAAACATGTTCCAGCCCAGTGCCTGCACGGTGCCGCCGAACAGCAGTCCCTGCATGATGATGGCGATCATCGGCCGCACGCGGCTGCCGGCCGGCGACAGTGCTTTCAGGCCCGCGGAAATGAACGGCACCCAGACCACCCGGCCGGGTTGGCTCAACCCGCTGCCGGCATAAACCATCATGGCCGCCTGCACCGAGGAAAGGGCCATGCCCCGCAGCGGGATTTTCGCCGCATGCAGGGCGGCGCCCACCGTCACCTCCACGCCGCCGGCCGCGCCGCCGTAGAGCCCGAGCCGGGTCCATTCCCCATAGTCCTCGCAGGCGCGTTGCAGCCGGGGCAAGGTGTCGGGTGCGGCCGCGGAGAGACACAGGTCGAATTTCCGCCCGAACATCTGTTCGATCTGTTCCACGAAGCCCTCACGCACGGCGATGACGATCACGTGGGGCTGGGTTGCGGCCAAGGCCGGCCAGAGGGGCATCAGGCCCTTGCCCATGACCTCGAACTTGCTGAATTCGTCGAGCACCAGCAAGGGGGGTGGCGGCATGGTGCCCAGCCGCTCCGCCCACGTGCGCAGCTTGCGCTCGGTCTCCGGTTCAAAGTAATACGGTGGGATGAGGGATTCATCGCGCACGGCCCAGCTCAATTCCTGGTCGCTGCCAATGAGCCGCAGCCAGTATTCATCCGCGCCCTGATCGGGGGCCCGGCGGTGGCCGGCGAGGGCCAGCACGCCTTCCACCCGATGGCCGCGCGTCAGTTGGGCCGCTGCCAGCTCCGCCAGCAGGCTGGTTTTGCTGGCCCCGGGACCGCCGGTGACGGCAATCAACAGGCTGGGAGCGGAAGCAGCGACGGGAGGAGTGATTTCAGGCATGGGCGGTGACCGCGATGAACAAAACTGTTCATTCCAACGCTGCCAAGCACAACGAATGCCCCGGTCTTACATAAGACACTCACCGAGCACCGCCGCCGCGCCGACGACAGCCACGTCGGAATCCGGGCGGTTTGCAGCACGACGAGAAAAATTTCCAGCAGCGACGGGCGCGGCGGCATGCCAATATTGGTGATGCCGGCTGACTAAGGTTTGACCGACGGCAGAACCCGCGGGCGCACGGCGTCTGAGATGCGTCCGGCCGCTGTGGCGGCCTCGACTTGGGCGGCATCGAAGGATTCCGACCAGAGCACGGTGCGCAGCTTCACCTGGTGGAGCTTGACCGTGAGCAGCAGCGGTTCGCCGGGCGCCGGACGCCGGGCAAAACCCGACAGCACATACTGGCTCTCGAGGTTCGTGCCACGGGCGAGGGTGTCATCGTCATCGTCGTCCGCCTCCAGCGGGATCGGGCTGAGGCTGACCTGTCCGCCGGTCTGTTGCAGGAGCTTGAAGGTCGCGTTGAACACGCTTTCGGCGTATTTCGCGGCCGGCTCGCCCTCACCGCCAAAATTGACGACCGCCAGCGGCTTGCCGGCTTGGAAGGCATGGGCGGCGGCACCGACGAGGCTTTTGATGGCGTCCGCTGCCGGTCCGTCCGGTTGGTCGGGCAGTTTGGCGGCCGCAATGCCCTTGGTGATCTCCTCGGCCGCAGCCTGCTTTTCCGCCCGGTCCGTCCGGGTCTCCCGGAAAGCCCAGGAGATGAGGTTGAAGAGGATCACGACCGAGGCAACGACCTGGACCGTGCGGGGCAGACGCAGCCAGAGGGCGTGGATCATGTGGCCGGACCAGAGTACGATATTGTAGAAGAAACGGAAGTGGTGACCGGGCTCGGGATAAGGGGGGAAGTGTGGGAAAGGCGGCGGGGGGGCGGCGGGCTTGCGGCCTTTGCGTCCGGCCCGCGGTGCCGGCTCCTCGGCGGGAGCCGGGGGATGAGCCCGGGCGTCGCCGGCCGCAAGCCGGTCGGCCAGCGCGCGCAGCTCGGGCGTGGCGGCGCCCCCGGGCGCGCGCAGCCATTGCACGGTGAAAAACTTTTCCGGCACGCGGGCGCCATGGTCCCGCGTGTCGTCGATCACGACCGGCACCAGAAACATCACGTCGTCGGCGAGGTCGAGCGTGCGCTCGACGGCCAGCCGCCACTCGCGGCGAAAATAGCCCTCGCGACGGGTCTCCGTGGTGGCGGAGATGACCGGCATGAAATAGGTGCAGGTGCGGATCTGGTTCCGGATCTTGGTATCCCACGCCTCGCCGCCGGCGAGTTCCTCCTCGTCGAGCCACACGTCGAGTCCGGCGGCAGCCAGGGTTTCGCGCAACGCCCGGGCGGCGGCGCGGTCGGCCGAGGCATAACTCAGGAAAACCGACGGGCCGGGCGCGGGTGGGGCGGCGGGGGTGGCGTCACTCGGCATGGTGGTGTGGCCGGGAAACTCACGGCGGGCCCGGCTCTGGTCAACCCATGATTCGGCCGGGCGTGGCGGCGGTCCGGCTCAGGCGGTCTTGAACACGAAGATCTGCCCCTTCTCGGTGCCCACGGCGAGGAGGGTGTCGTCGCCGCGCCAGGCAAACTTGGTGGCGGCGGACGGCATGGTGACCTCGGCGACCAGCGGATTCTTGCGCGAGGGCGACCAGAGGGTGAATTCGCCGTTGGCCGAGCCCGCGGCGAGCAGGCCGTGGGTGTGCTGGAAGGCTAGGGCGCACACGCGGGCATTGTGCGGCAGAAGCAGCGGTTCGCGGCCCTCGGGTCCGGCCCCGGTGCAATCCCACACACAGGCGTCGCGGCCGCCGCCGGTGGCGAGCCACTTGGAGTCTTGACTGAAGGAGAGTTCCTTGAGCCGCGTCTCGTAACCGCTCATGTGCAGCTCGAGATCCTCGGCCGGCACCCAGAGATGCACGGCGTTGTCGTGGCAGCCCGCGACCAGCCAGCGCCCGTCGGGCGACCAGGTGAGCGCGTAGATCGCGTTGCCATAGGGAAATTCCTTTTGAAGGCAAACGGTAGTGCCATCCCAAAGCGCAACTCCCCCGAAATACGCAACGGCGCAAGAGTCACCAGCTGGTTGCCATGAAATGGCCGAAATTGTTTTTGGCGCGTCCCTAAACATCGACGTCACCGTTCCGTTGGCATCGATGAATACGAATTTCTTTCCTGCAGCCGCAGCTAACATGTTGGAGCGTGGCTTCCAAGCCACGTGCTCGACCCAGGCTGCGCCGAGCTTCACCTCGGCTGATTGCTGGCCGGTCGCGACGTTCCAAAATCTCACGAAGCCGTCCTGGCCGCCGGTGGCGAGGATCGCGCCGTCGAGCGACCATGCGAGGCAGTTGGCGCCATCGGCGTGTCCGGGGAGCGTGTGTTTCACGGTTCCGGTCGCGGCGTCGCAGAGGGTGATGCCCCCGGCGGCCGAGGCCGCCGCGAGCAGGGAGCCATCCGGCGACCACGCGAGGTCGATGGCATAGTCGTCGAGGGTGGCGGCCCAGTACTTGGAGAAATTCATAAAATCGTTCTCCTTCTCTTACTCGTTCTCGTTCTCAACAGTCCAGCGCCGAGAGAAGGATGAGGAGAACGAGAAACGAGAACGATTATACGAAAATGCGGGCCTTGCGCTGGTCCCGGCCGCGCCTTTACTCGGCGAGGTCCCGCACCCCGTTCACCCCTGAATTGCCCCGCCTTTATGTTGCCGTATTCCGTCCGCCTGTCCGTCGTCCTGCTCCTGTCTTGGTCGTTGCTCCCGGTGATCCGCGCGCAGACCGAGGCTCCGGCGACCCCGACGCCCCCTCCGCCCACGCTGGTGCCCGCCGCCGGATTCACCGTGCCGGAGGGTTTCGAGCTCACGGTCTGGGCGCAGGCGCCCCAGCTGCGCAACCCCACCAACATGGACGTGGATTACAAGGGGCGGATCTGGGTGACGGAGGGCACCAACTACCGCCGGCACCAGGACCGGGACAAGGACGGCGACCGCATCGTGGTGCTCGAGGACACCGATGGCGACGGGCGCGCCGATTCCAGCCATGTTTTCATCCAGGAGCCCGACCTCGTCGCGCCGCTCGGCATCGCGGTGCTCGACAACCAGATCGTCGTCTCCAACGCGCCGGACCTGATCGTCTACACCGACGTGGACCGGAACGCGCGCTTCGATCCCGCGGTGGACAAGCGCGAGGTGCTGCTTACCGGCTTCAACGGCCGCAACCACGACCACGCCCTGCACTCGGTCACGTTCGGCCCTGACGGCCGCTGGTATTTCAGCCAGGGCAACTGCAGCGCCCATTTCACCGACCGCTCGGGCAAGACCTTCCGCGTCGGGAGCTCCTACGAGCCGAGTTCCGGGGTCACAGCCCCTCGCATCTACAGCTGGAAGCCGATCGAGCTCGCCGGGGCGAAGAGCGATGACGGCCACGTCTATGTCGGCGGCTTCACCATGCGCATGAAACCCGACGGCACGGCCGTCGAGATCATCGGCTACAACTACCGCAACAGCTACGAGCAGACGGTGACCTCGTTCGGCGACGTCTTCCAGAACGACAACGACGATCCGCCCGCGTGCCGCACGTCCTTCGTGCTCGAATACGGCAACGCCGGCTTTTTCTCCCGCGACGGCAAGCGCATCTGGAACGCCGACCGCCGGCCGGGGCAGACGATCCCGACGGCGGAATGGCGGCAGGAAGACCCGGGTGTGATGCCGGCCGGCGATGTCTACGGGGCCGGGGCGCCGACGGGAATCGCGTTCTACGAGGGCGATGCGTTCGGCCCGGAATGGCGCGGCACGCTGTTCAGCGCCGAGGCCGCGCGCAACACGATCCTCGGCTACCACCCGCAGGCGGAGGGCGCCGGCTTCAAGCTCGAGCGCTTCCACTTTGCGACCAGCAATCCTGCGCAGGCCCTCGCGGGCACCGATGCGCTGCGGGGCAAGGTCAGCGATGTGCTCGCGACCTTCTTCCGTCCGTCCGACGTCATGGTCGGCGTGGACGGGGCCGTCTATATCGCGGACTGGTTCGATCCGCGGGCCGGCGGGCACCAGGATCTCGACGACCAGGTGGCCGGGGCGATCTATCGCGTCGCGCCGAAGGGCTTCAAGCCGGTCGTGCCGCAATTCGACCTGGCGACCACGGCGGGACAAATCGCCGCGCTCCGCAGTCCGGCGGTCAATGTGCGCTCGCTCGGTTATGTGAAGCTCCATGCCCAGGGTGCGGCGGCGGTGGCTCCGGTGGCGGCGCTGCTCGCCGATCCGAATCCCTACATCCGCGCCCGGGCCATCTGGCTGCTGGCCGACCTGGGTGACGAAGGTCTGGCGCGGGTGGTCAAGCAGCTCGATTCGACTGATGCCGTGACGCGGGTCACGGCCTTCCGGGCGCTGCGCCGCCACAACCACCAGCCCTTGGGGCACGCGGCCAGACTGGCGTCCGATCCCTCGGCCGCGGTGCGTCGCGAGGTGGCGGTGTCGCTGCGCGACGTTTCATTCGCCGATGCCCGGGACATTTTACTCACGCTGGCCAGGGGTTACGACGGCATTGACCGCACTTATCTTGAGGCTTGGGGCATCGGCTGCA
Organism: Oleiharenicola sp.; assembly: GCA_031390295.1. GTDB lineage: Bacteria > Verrucomicrobiota > Verrucomicrobiia > Opitutales > Opitutaceae > Lacunisphaera. The sequence continues at coordinate 740 of JANMTJ010000246.1, read as the reverse complement.
TGGGCAAGGAAACGGAGGTCTACGCGGCCCTCGCTGCCGGGCAGAAGGAGTCCGACGCCTTGAAGTGGAGCGCGGCCTACACCCGGCTGGTCTGGCGGCTGACACCGGCTGCCGCCGTGCCGCAGTTCACGGTGCGGGCCACGGCCAGCTCGCTCAGCGAGGCGGACCGGCTCGCCGCTGTCACCGCACTCGGCTTCATCCCGGCAAAGGCTGCCGCCTTCGCCTTGCTCGACCTGGCCCAGCACGGCACCGGCCGGGTGCAGACGCACGCCCTGTGGTGGCTGCTCAATTACAAGGACACCCGCTGGTCGACCCATGGGCTGAATGTCGAGCTCAAGGCCCGCGGCTTGTATGACCCCGCCACGGTCGTGATCAACGAGAGCATCGTGCCCCCTCCGCCCGAGAGCAAACTGCCGCCGGTCGCGGAGATCGCCGCTTTGAAGGGCGATGTCACGCGCGGCGCGGCCCGGGTGGTGGCCTGCTACCTTTGCCACCGCATCGGCGACCAGGGGGTGGAATACGGCCCCGACCTCACGGCCTTTGCCAAGATGCAGCCGCCCGAGGTCGTGATCGCGGCCATCGCGAATCCCTCGGCCGAGATTTCCCACGGCTATGAAGGCACCATGCTCACCCTCAAGGACGGCAAGATCATCCACGGCCTGCTGCTGTCTGGCGGCGACCCGGTGGTGGTGCAAAGCATGGGGGGCGTGACGCAATTGATCCCGGCCGAACAGGTGAAG
>JANMTJ010000219.1:0-5701 GCA_031390295.1 Oleiharenicola sp. | reverse complement strand
AACACGGCCTGCTCGCCTCCATGAGCCGCAAGGGCAACTGCTACGACAACGCCTTCATCGAATCGTTCTGGAGCAGCCTCAAGTACGAGACGGTCTATCACCGCAAGTTTGCCACCCGCGCGGAGGCCCGCACCGCGCTCTTCGACTACATCGAGAGCTTCTACAACCGCACCAGACTCCACTCCAGTCTTGGCTACATGAGTCCCATCACCTTTGAATCCCAACTGAACTAAATCTCCCCGGAATCACTGTCCGAGGAATTAGGGCAAGCCCAGCCTGACCCCGTTCGTCCGATCCGGTGTGGGACTCCGCAACCGGCGAAGCAGAAGCTCGTATTCTGGTGGATTATCTTCTCGCGGTACTAGGGTGTGTTTGCAAAATGGTGGAACCGGTCGTGAGCGCAGGAGTCAGAGCCGGACCATGTTCTGTCCAGATCGTCGGATGATTCCGGAGTCGCGGTGGGCGCGGCTAAAAAAATTGATCTGATCGCAGTCGCCGCGCGACTGTTCCAAAATGTCCCACTCGGCGACGACGGGGTCGCCCACCGAAGGACGACCGGCTGATGCTCAGTGCCATCCTCTTCGTGTTGCGCACCGGCCTGCCGTGGCGGGATCTGCCCGAGCGTTACGGACCGTGGTCCTCGGTCTATGCGCGCTACCGGCGCTGGTGTGCCAGCGGCCTGTTCGCCCGGATGCTCGCCGTGCTGGCCAAAGACGCCGAGGGCGAACTGCGGCACCTGGATTGCTCGCACATCAAGCTCCATCAGCATGGGGCCAATCCGCCGGGCGGTCAGGCGGCCCAAGCGATGGGCCGCACCAAGGGTGGGTTGAACACCAAACTGTCTGCGGTCGTCGATGCGCGCGGCCGGGCGGTGGCGCTCAGTCTCGCCCCCGGACCGCAGCATGACCAACATGCGGTCGTGCCGGTGCTGCCCAGTGCGCGGGGCCGGCGGATCGTAGCGGACAAGGGCTTCGATGCCGATGTCTTCCGGGCACGTCTCCGCACCCAGCGCACCCGTTGCTGCATCCCGCCCAAGCGGGGGTCGCCGGCAACCGGCCCGCTTCCATCGGGGTTACTACCGGTGCCGCCATCAGGTCGAAAACTTCTTCGGCCGGATCAAAATCCATCGCCGCATCTCCACCCGCTACGACAAACTGGCCGAGACCTTCCTCGGCTTCGTTTCCCTCGCGGCGATCCTTGATTGGCTCACTCATTGATTTTGCAAACACACCCTAGACAAAATGGGTGAAGGCATTGAAAAACTGAGAAAGCTCACGACGGATGCGAATATTTGGCTGAAAGCCGCCAAGAGCTTTTCGACTGAGAACATCCCCTTTGGGGTCTATCCAGAGAAGCCGGCTTTGCCTACTTCCCCGCCAGCATCCGCACCAAATCAAAAGCCGCCTGATTAGGGTCTTTGGGGGGTTCACGGCGAACCCTCCGCTTTGACCGCTTGGCTGGCTTGCGCTTCTTGGGCATTGCCCAAACCATAGCCGCCTAAGTGCCGAAGTGAAGGCGCAATCGAAAAGACCCCAGCACCCGGCCGGAACTTAGGTTGACAAAGCCCGTCTGACTACGTTGCTTCTGACCCTTTATGAATATCGTCATCAACGTCCTGACCTTCATCCTGGTCCTCACCTCCGTGTTCCTGGTGCTGGTCGTGCTCATGCAGCGCGCCAAGACCGACGGCGGCATGGGCGCCGCGATGGCCGGCGGCGCCACGGAATCGGCGTTCGGCGCCGAGACGAGCAACGTGCTCACGGGAGCCACCATCAAGGGTGCCATCATCTTCTTCGTGTTGAGCTTCGGGCTCTTCCTCGCCAACATCTACCAGGCCAAGCACCGCGACACGATTGACGACAAACTGCCGGCTGTCGTCGCCCCGGCGGCCACCGCCACCGCCGCGCCGGCGGTGGGTCTGCCCGCCGCCCAACCCGCAACTCCGCAGCCGGGTGATGCCAAGAAGCCCTGAACGCTCCAGCCCGGTTCACCACCGGGCTTTGTTATTTATGCTGGTCGCGCTGGCCCTGCCGGCGGCCCGGGCGCAGCCCGACAAGTTCGGCCAGCCCTTGGACCGCGCGGCCTCGGGCAACGCCGACCAGGCCGAGGGGGCGCGCATTCTGGCCGACTTTCGCCGGGCGAGCATTGCCGGGGATTATTGGCTGAGTTTCACCCTCCGGGTCATGCCCCGCAAGGGCGCGGAGCGGCTGCTCGCGGGCACGCTCCTCGGCATGAGCGGCCCAGCCGGCCCGCTTACGCGGCTAAACGTGGGTGGGCAAAATTACCTGATCGCGTCCGGCCCGCAGCCCGAGGCCTGGATGGGCGGGACCTCCGGGCCGGTCGTCACCGCCACTCCCGGCCAGTCGGTGGCCGGTACCGGTGTGACCCTCTTCGATCTCCAGATGCCGTTCCTCTACTGGACCGATTTCACCTTTGAGGGAAAGGCCAAGGTGCGCGGCCGGCCCACCCACAGTTTCATACTCCGGCCGCCGCCGGGCTATGTTCCGCCCCGGCCGGGCCTCACCGGGGTCCGCGTGCTGATCGATGCCGAATTCCATGCACTGGTGCAGGCGGAGCAGCTCGGGGCCAAGGGCGGGGCGGAGAAGTCCGTCATTCTCCTGGATCTGAAAAAAGTGGGCGAACAGTATCTCGTGAAGACCGTCGACGTGCGCGACCTGCTGAGCCGGGACAAAACGCGCTTAACGTTCACCGCCGCCGCCATCAATCTGAAGCTGCCGGTGGAGACCTTCTCCCCGGGCAACCTGCTCGCGGATCCGCCGGACGTTCCCTCCAAGCAGATCGTGCGGTTCTGAAAATGTCCGACAAGTCCGCCCGCCCGTTCCCCGTCCAGCTCGAAGTCGAGCTGCTCGACCGGCTGAGCGAACCCGTGCGCGAGGGACGGGCGAAATCCGTGAGCGAAATCATCCGCACGGCTTTGGAGCGCTACGATTTTGCCAACGTGGTGGTGATGCGTCCGGCGCAGCTGACGATCTCCGTCCGGTTGCCGGCGGGCATCCGCCGCAATTTGAAACAGATATCCCGGGCCAAGCACGCCAGCGTCGGGCAGTTGGTGCGCGCCGCCATCGAGGCCTACCTGCCGCAGGTGGAATCGGGAGCGGTGGATCAACTGGAGATGCCAATCACGCCCCCGCTGCGGGTGGCCGAGTCGGTCCGCGCACCGCGGACGAAGCCTGGACGGAAAAAGCCGGAGGCCGGAAGCCGGCCCAAAAAGCGGCCGACAAAGCGGTGATCGGCCAATCGAAATTACCGATATCAAGCCACACACCCCGACGCGGTGCGCCACCCCTCTAGATTGGGGAATCAACCAACGCAGCCGAAGTCCCCTCTTTGAAGAGGGGTGCCCGACAGGGCGGGGTGTGTAGGGTTAGGGGCGCGTCAACTGTATCGCCCATCTATGACATCCCCGTGCCAAGGGCCGGCTTGCCTTCGTTTCCTGCGACCCTTAAGTCCTGCGTCGAATAAACTCATGAGCACTCCGCATCCCTTGTCCGTCTGGGCCCGCAATGTTTCGCCTTCACCGACGCTGGCCATCGACGCCAAAGCCAAGGCCCTGCTGGCCGCCGGCGAGGACGTCTGCAGCTTCGCGGCGGGTGAGCCGGACTTTGACACCCCGGTGCACATCAAGGAGGCGGCCATCGTGGCGCTCAAGGGCGGCAAGACCAAGTATGCCCCCACGCCGGGTATCGAGCCGCTCCGCGCCGCCATCGCCGCGCGCTACGCCGCCGAATACGGCTACACCGTCGCCCCTGCGCAGGTCGTGGTCAGCCCCGGCGGCAAGTACTCGTGCTTCATCGGCCTGCTCGCCGTCTGCAACCCCGGCGACGAGGTGCTGATTCCCACGCCCTACTGGGTGAGTTATCCCGAGATGGTGAAGCTCACCGGCGCCACCCCGCGCTTCCTCGAGACCTCGGACAAGACGGGGTTCAAGATCACGCCCGCCCAGCTCGACGCGGCCATCACGCCCAAGACCAAGGTTCTCACCTTCAACAGCCCGTCGAATCCCACGGGCGCGGTCTACACCCGGGCCGAGATCGCGGCGATCATCGCCGTCGCCGTGAAGCACAACCTCTACGTCCTCTCCGACGAGATGTATGAGCACCTGATGTATGACGGTGCCACGGCCACCTGCGTCGCCACGCTCAGTCCCGAGGCCGCCGCCCGCACGATCACGGTCGCGGGTTTCTCCAAGACCTACTCAATGACCGGCTGGCGGCTCGGCACACTCGTCGCGCCCGCGCCGATCGCCAAGGCCGTGGCCGAGTTGCAGAGCCAGATGTGCTCCAACGCCACCACGTTCGCGCAGTACGGGGCGCTCGCCGCCCTGCTGGAAAAGGAAAAGACCACGGCCGCGCTGAAGGAGATGCTGACCGCCTTCGACCGCCGCCGGAAAAACCTGCACGCCGGGCTCAACCAGATTCCCGGCATCACCTGCCTGCTGGCCCAGGGTGCGTTCTACCTGTTTCCCAACATCTCCAGTTTCGGCCTGAAGGACGTGGATTTCTGCGCCCGGTTGCTCGAGCAGGAAAAGGTGGCGGCCGTCCCCGGTTCGGCCTTCGGGGCCGAGGGTTACCTGCGCCTCAGCTACGCCACGTCCGACGAGATCATCGCCAAGGGACTCACGCGACTGGCGCGGTTCTGCGCCGGCTTGAAAAAATAGACCGGCTCCGGGGGCCTTTCAGCCCGCCAGGGAGGTCTCGTCACCCGAGGCGCGTTCCAGCATGCGGGTGAGATAGACCTGCTCCGGCCCGACATGGGCGAGGGCCAGCGCGCGACGGAAACTCGCCGCGGCCGCGCGCTCGTCCTTGAGCCGCCAGTGCAATTCGCCCGCGACGGCATGCAGCAGGTAATGCGATTCCAGGCGGTTACGGTCGGGCATCGCGGTGAGGGCATCGAGCCCGGCCCGGGGTCCCTGCAGGTGGGCCACCACCACGGCGCGGTTCAACGCCACGATGGGCGAAGGTTTCATCCGGTTGAGTTCGTCGTAATGGCGCAGGATCCGCCCCCAGTCGGTCGAGGCATAATCTGCAGCCGTGCAATGTATGGCCGCGATGCCAGCCTGCAGATGATACTCACTCAGGTCGGTGCCTTGGGCCGCCTCGACCAGGTGGAGCAGGCCGCGCTCGATCAGGATGCGGTCCCACTTGGAGCGGTCCTGATCGTGCAGCCGGAGCAAGGCGCCGTGCTCGTCCAACCGCGAGGGGAAGCGCGCGGCGGTCAGCAGCATCAGCGCGAGCAGGGCGTGGGCGCGGGGCGTGCGCCCGACCGGGTGGGCGAGGAGGAGGGACGTCAGGCGGATGGCCTCGGTGCTCAGCTCCTCGCGCAGCAGGCGGTCACCCGAGGAGGCCTTGTAGCCCTCGTTGAACAGCAGGTAGAGCGCCGCGAGCACGCCGTCGAGCCGCGGGGCCAGGTCAGCGCCTTCCGGAATCTCGAAGCCGATGCCCGCCTCGTGGATGCGCTGCTTCGTGCGGGTCAGTTGTTTTTCGATCGCGGACTCGCTGCTGAGGAATGCCCGCGCGATTTCCGCCGTGCTGAAGCCGCAGAGCACCTTCAGCGCCAGGATGACCTGGGCATCGGGTGCGACCGAGGGATGGCAACAGACGAACATCAGGCGCAACGCATCGTCACGGATCTCATGGGCCGTCTCCCACGCAATGGCCGGCGCCGCGGTCGTTTGCTCGTG
>JANMTJ010000212.1:0-4106 GCA_031390295.1 Oleiharenicola sp. | reverse complement strand
GTGGCCGGCGGGATGGAAGGTGAACTCGATCTCGTCCTTCGCGCCGGAGAATTTCCGGGGCGTGTTGAACGCCAGGGCATGCAGCCGCGGGGCGAGGCGGTCGATTTCGTCGTGAGTGAAGAGCGGGTAGTCGGCGATGCCCTTCTCCTCGCGCTCGCGGACCATGACGTTGGCCGAGTTGTGCAGCATGCGCTCGATCAGCATGTGGCTGGGCTGCGTCATGACGACCGGCGTGTTCGGCTGGTGGCGCTTCAGCAGCGGCAGCGAACCGATATGGTCCAGATGGCAGTGAGTAATGATGATGAGGTCCAGCTTGACCCCCTCGAGCGGGCGAAGGTTCGGGGCGGCAAGCCGGCCCACTTTCTTGGGGTGGAGGCCGCTGTCGATGACCAGATGAAAGTCGCCGAGCTGAAGGTAGAGCGAGTTGGCGCCGATGCCGCCGTCGCTGTTGAGATCAATGAGCTTCATTCCGTAAGCCCAGTCAGTCCCCGGGAATCGCCATGTCAAATGCCGGGATGCGAACAAACACGTGCGCCCCGTCGGCATCGATCCCGTGAAAGCTGCCGTGCGCGCGGGCGTCGCAATGGCCAACGTGGTAGCTGTTATAGGAAAAATGCTCCCCCGGCGCGAGGGTGGGGGTCTCGCCGACGATCTTGTCGCCCTCGACCACGAGCCGGGTGCCATCGGCGTGCTCGATGACCCATTTGCGGCCCAGCAGGGTGACCGTGCGGTCTGAGTCGTTGCGAATCGTCAGGAAATAGATGAAGGCGTGGGGCTTGTCCGGCGGCAGCTGACCATCGCCCCCGTGGCGATAGACCAGGTTATCCAGTTTGACGCTGAGACCGGGCAATTCGAACGAAGCGGGCATGAGGAGACGAAACCACGGAATACACAGAAGACACGGAAAAACAGGCCAAGCGGCCTGTCATCCTGAGTGAAACGAAGGATCCAGTCTGGTTCATGGATTCTTCGCTCCGCCCAGAATGACATTTTATCTGGGTATTACCCCGGCTTTCGACTTGCCCAGAAAAAGCGCGGGGAGCACAAAGACCTGATCCTATGGAAAAGCTCGCACTGCTCTCGGTCAGTGACAAACGCGGTCTCGTGGAGTTCGCCACGGGCCTGGTCAAACAGCATGGCTACCGCCTGCTCTCGACCGGTGGCACCGCCAAGCTGCTGGCCGACGCCGGCCTGGCGGTGACCGAGGTGAGCCAGCACACCGGCTTCCCCGAGATGATGGAGGGGCGGGTCAAGACCCTGCATCCCAAGATCCATGGCGGGCTGCTTTGCCGCCGGGACAAGGCCGACCATCTTGCGCAGGCGAAGGAGCATGACATCGCCCTGATCGATCTGGTCGTGGTGAATCTTTACCCTTTCGAACAGACGGTGGCCAAGCCCCACGTGGAATTTGAGGAAGCCATCGAGAACATCGATATCGGCGGACCGTCCATGCTGCGCAGCGCGGCGAAGAACCACGCCAGCGTGACCGTGGTCTGCGATCCGACCGACTACGCCGCGGTGCTGGCGGGTCTGGCCAAGCCGGAGGACATGGCCGACTTGCGGCGCAAGCTCGCGCTCAAGGTCTTTCAGCGCACCGGGGCCTACGACACGGCCATCGCGCGCTACCTCGAGACCCAGCAGCCCGAGCCCGACCTCGAGGCCATGAGCGGCTTCCCGGCGAGCTACGCGCTTTCGCTCAAGAAGGCGCAGAGCCTGCGCTACGGCGAGAATCCGCACCAAAAGGCGGCGCTCTACGGCACCTTTCACCAGCATTTTGAGCAGCTGCAGGGGAAGGAGCTCAGCTATAACAACATTCTGGATATCACTTCGGCGACGTACCTGATCGGGGAGTTCGAGCGCCCGACGGTGGCGATCCTCAAGCACACCAATCCCTGCGGGGTTGGCAGCGCCGACACCCTGATCGAGGCCTGGCACAAGGCCTACGCCACCGACCGGCAGGCGCCCTTTGGCGGCATCATTGTCGTGAACCAGACACTGGGGCTCGAGCTGGCCGAACAGATCAAGGACATCTTCACGGAGGTGATCATCGCCCCCCGTTTTTCCGCGGAGGCGCTGGCGATCTTCGCCAAGAAAAAAAACCTGCGCCTGATGATCGCCAAGGAAGGCATCGGGGCCGACGCGCTCCAGGAGGTGCGCTCCGTGATCGGAGGCGTGCTCGTGCAGGATCGCGACCGCTCGATGGAAAAGCCCGCGGGCTGCAAGATTGTGACCAAACGCGAGCCCACGGCCGAGGAGTGGGCCTCGATGCTCTTTGGCTGGAAGGTCGGCAAGCACGTGAAATCCAATTCCATCGTGTATTGCCGGGGCGAGCAGACCCTCGGCATCGGGGCCGGCCAGATGGCCCGGGTGGACAGTTCGCGCATCGCCGTGTGGAAGGCCGGCGAGGCCAAACTCGATTTGAAGGGCTCGGTCGTGGCCAGCGAGGCGCTGTTTCCGTTTGCCGACGGCCTGATCGCCGCGGCCGACGCCGGCGCCACCTGCGCCATCCAGCCCGGGGGCTCGGTGCGCGATGAAGAGGTCATCAAGGCCGCCGATGAGCGCGGCATGGCGATGGTTTTCACCGGCATCCGGCACTTCAAGCATTAGGCCGGAAGCGTTGGGTAGGGGCCGTTGCCCTCAACGGTCCGCATATTTCCGGGGGCGGTTGGGGGCAACCGCCCCTACCGAACTCAAACACTTCGGGCTAGCGCCGGCCCGGGACTTGGGTCAAGTTGCGGCATGTTTGATCCCATTGAAAAGCTGAAGGAATATGTGCGGCATGCGAGCGTCTCGGCCGACCCGCAGTTCAAGGCCGGCATGGTCGGCGCCCAGCAATTCGTCACCGGTCTGCTTACGGAGATCGGGTTTGCCGTCGAGGTCGTGCCGACCGCCCTGCACCCGGTGATCGTCGCCAAGCGGGGCGACAACCCAAAGTGGCCGCACGTGCTCATCTACGGGCACTACGATGTGCAGCCCCCCGATCCACTCGATAAGTGGCAGACGCCGCCCTTCGACCCGGTCATCAAGGGGGAGCGCATGTACGGGCGTGGCACGGCGGACAACAAGGGCCCGTTGATGGTCCATCTCACGGCGGTGGGCCGCCTGCTGGAGAAGAATCCGCTGCTGCCCCTGCGCATCACCTTCGTCGTCGAGGGCGAGGAGGAGATCGGCAGCAAGAACTTCAAGACATTCCTGTTGGCGAACAAAGAGAAGCTCCGGGCGGATTTCATCTACTTCTCGGACACGGGCATTCCCAATCCCGAGCAGATGGTGATCACAGTCGGGTTGCGCGGCCTCCTGGCCTTCGAGGTGGAACTCACCGGCCCGAAGTCTGACCTGCACTCGGGCAACCATGGCGGGGTGCTGATGAACCCGTTGCAGGCATTGGCGGAACTGTGCGCCTCGCTGCACACGCCGGACGGACGCGTGAACATTCCCGGTTTCTACGATGCGGTGGTGGAGCCGCAGCTCTGGGAGCGCGAGCAACTGGCCAAGCTGGGTCTGAAGGAGTCGGAGTACGCGGCGTTTCTCGGCATCAAGGAATTCCACACCCCGCCCGGTTACACCCCGTTCGAGGCCAACCGCTTTCTGCCGACCCTCGAGTTCAACGGTTTCAGCGGCGGCTATCAGGGGGAGGGGACCAAGACAGTGATTCCGAGCAAGGCAAAGGTGAAGATCACCTGCCGCCTCGTGCCCAACCAGACGCCCGAGGGCGTCAAGGCGACGATCTTCAACACCATCCGCGGCCGCTGCCCCAAGGGAGTGTCCCTCGCGATCATCGAGCAGCACCATGCCACACCCTACGTGGCGGTTCCGCCCGACCGGTCCAACACGCCGAAGGATCAGTCTCCGATCCTGGCCCGTGGATTCCGCGCGGTGGACAAGGCTGTCACGGAGGTCTGGGGCAAGCCGCCCCTCTACTTGCGCGAGGGCGGCAGCGTGGGCCTGATCGCCGACCTGAAGCAGGTGCTGGGGCTGGATGCCGTGATGCTCGGCCTGTTCCTGCCGGAGGACAACCTGCACGCGCCCAATGAGAGTTTCCACCTCGGCGTGATGAAGAAAGGCATCGAGACATCCGAACGCGTGCTGGCCGACCTGGCGAAGGG
>JANMTJ010000181.1:0-7808 GCA_031390295.1 Oleiharenicola sp. | reverse complement strand
GATCGCGCGCCGCGGCCGGCGTGAATTGCAGCAGCAGGCAGTTGCCCAGTTCCACCCGGGCGACCTCGGCGTTGAGAATGTCGTATTCGACGAGGATGGGCTTGGCCGCGACCGTGACACCCACCCCGCTGATTGGCAATTGCAGCGGCACCCCCGCCTCGCCCAACCGGGTCTCGAGGAAAAGCCGCACGACCAGCGGTTCGTAGGCGGTGGGCTTGGGGGCCGACGAGCAGGCGGAGAGAAAGAGCAGGCTCAGAGCGAAGATCGCCTGGAAAAACTGGACGCAAGGCATGATCGACAATTCCTTACGACACACCCCGCCCCTCGGGCACCCCTCTTCATAGAGGGGACTTCGGCTGCGTGGAGTTGATTCCCCTCTATCAAGAGGGGTGGCGCGCCCTGTCGACCGTAGGCTCGGCGAAGGCCGAAGCGCCGGGGTGTGTTGGCCCGTGTCGAAATAATGGTCTTTCATTTCACCGCCTCCTTGGCCGCACCGGCAAAGGCTTCCAGCACTTCGCCGCCGATCGCATCGGCGATCAACCGGCCGCGCGGGGTCAGGCTGATGCGCCCCTCCACTGTCGCCGTGAGCAGGCCTTCGAAAAGCAGCCTGGGCAGGAGGTCCTCCAACCCGGACCATCGCGAAGTGGGAAAACGGCGGCGCAACTGCGGCAGCGACACCCCCGCGTTCATGCGCAGGCCGAAGATCACCGAGTCGGCGGCGAGCAGGTCGTGGTCCAGGGCGACGCGATCTGTCGTGGCCCGCCGGCCGGCGGCGACGTCGGCCAGCCAGAGCCCGAGGTCGGACGGGTTGGCGCAGCGCCAGCCGTCGTGCTGCGTGGCGGCGGACGGCCCCAGCCCCACCCACTCGTGCATGCCCCAGGTGTTGAGATTGTGCCGGCAGGTGTGGCCCGGCCGGGCAAAGTTGGAGACCTCGTATTGGGCGTAGCCGGCAGTCGCGAGGTAGTCCCACGTGTGCTGGTAGAACAGCGCCTCCTTGTCCGCATCGAGCTTCACCTTGCCCTGCGAAAGCTTCACCCACAGCGCCGTGTCCTCCTCGAAGGTCAGGCAATAGGTCGAGAGATGGTCCGGCGCGAGTCGCAGCGCCTCGTCGAGGTCCGCCCGCCACTGGCTCTCCGTCTGGCCTGGCAGGGCGAACATCAGGTCGAGATTCACGCTGGCGAAGCCCTGCGCGCGGATCAGGTCGTAGGCCCGGTGGATCTGGGCCGGGGTGTGCTGCCGCCCGAGTGCATCGAGCAGGCCGTCGTCAAAGCTTTGTACGCCGAGCGAGATGCGGGTGACACCCAGGTTTTTGAGGACGGCCAGCCGGTCGGCCGTCACCGTCGCCGGGGCCATTTCCACGCTCCACTCGGCGGGCTGGCCGCCACAATAGAGCAGCATTGTCCGGCCCAGCCGTTCCAGCTCCGCCGCCTTGAGTAATCCGGGCGTGCCGCCGCCCCAAAACGCCGTCGTCACCGGCCGGCCACCCTGCCCTGAGCCTGCCTGCGGTGAGCCGGTCGAACCCGTCGAATGGGCCCAGTTCACCAGGCCCGCCTCGGCCTCGATCCCCTCCAGATAGCGCTGGACGGCATCGCCTTTGGGGACCGTCTGGTAGAAGGCGCAGAAATCGCAGGTGGTCGCGCAGAACGGCACATGGACGTAAACGCCCAGCAACGGGGCGGGTGCCGTCTGCGCTTTTTCTTGCCCTGAGGGGAGTTCCAGCATTATGAAAGCCTTCAATTTACGATCTGCCAACAGCCTGCGCGGCCCCGGCGATCAACTTCATTCCAATGCACAAGACTCCCTTCCCTCACGCGAGCAGAATTTTCTCCGCCATCGCCGCCGTGCTCATGCTGCTGGTCCTGACCGGCTGCAATTTCACGATCACCAACCTGACACCGGTGACTCTCCCGCAGAATCCGTCGCAGATCTACACCATCACGGCCAGTTTCCGACCCACCAGCCGCACGATTGATACCGCCAGCATCCGCCCCCGCATCGTGGTGGACGGCCAGGCCCACCCGATGAGCCGCACCTCCGTCGGCAACGACATCTGGGAGTTCGATTATCAACTCCCCGCCGGCCGCTCGACCGCCTCCTACTATTTCATCTGCGACTACAACACGAAGGGCAGCTCCGACACCACGGAGGTCTATTCCGAACTGCAGAACCTGAACATCGCCGGTCGCTACGTCATCCGCCCCGAGGCCAGCCGCGCCCCGGTCGGCTCGCGCGTCAGCATCCTGGGCGCCGGTTTCAGCGCCTACGACATTGTCTATTTCGACAACACCCCCACCCGCACCGTGTTCGAATCGCCCAGCTCGCTCAGCTTCTTTGTCCCGGCCGTTTATCCGGGTCGCACTTACAAGCTCTCGGTCCGCGGCTCCGGCATCGCGCTGGATGTCGGCTCGTTTCGGGTGGACGCCATCAGCTTTCAGGTCACCCCGGTGGCTGTTTTCGTCCGCGCGGGCGAACAGCAGGCGCTGACCTTCACCATCCCGCAGCCGGCCCCCGCCGGCGGCATGCTGATCGACGTCACCACCGACATCCCGGAGAGCATCGTGATGCCCGAGGTCATGGTCCCGGCCAACGCCACCAGCGTCACCGTGCCGGTCCAGGGCGGCAAACCCGGCACCGGCTACCTGTACTTCCGGAGCAGCGCTGGTGAGAGCACCGTGGCGGTCACCGTCACCGCCCGCTAAGCGCCCTTCGTTTTCACCCACCCCCAGCGCACGATGACCCGTGCGCTTTTTGCTGACCGAACCCCAATCCACCCATGAGCCCGAAGCGCCCCAGCAGCTACGCACCGGCGTCCCTCGCGCTGATCCTGCCCTTGTTTTTGCTGGCCGGCTGCGTGACGACTTCCTCCCCGGTCAAACCGACCGCCCCCGTCACCGTGGTCCCCACCGCCACGTCGCCCGCACCCGCCGTTGTTCCCGCGCCCCTCGTGGAGGCCAAGCCCGCCACCATCACCGGCTCCGAGGACGGCAGCATGATGTTCGACAATCTCACCGCCTATGTCGCGACGGTGGACGGGAAAGCCGTCGCCGCCGGAAGGGAGGGCTGGAAAACCCCGCTCACCCTCGCCGCCGGCCCGCATGTGCTCACCGTCGAGTTCACCCGCGGGGTGTTTTTCGCCCGGGCCAGTCTGCAGCTCACGGCGCGGACCGAGGCCGTCTATCAGCTGAAATTCGCGACGGACGCCGAGTTCTTTGGCAAGAACAGCTACTGCGAGTTCTGGATCGTGGACACCGCCACCGGCCAGCGCGCCACCGCGCCGCTCCGGGTGCCCCTGACCAAAACGGCCCGGCCACAGTAACCGGCGGGTGGAAAGCAGCGCCATTCGTGCAATGGCCGCGGGCTTGCACGATCTCCCCGGTCCGGCTTTGCTTGCCGCCATGACCGACCCCGCCCTCGACCGGCAGATCATGGCCATTGAACGGCCCGACAAGGCCCTGCTGACCTACTACGTGCTCAGCTGCCTCGTGTTCCCGCCTCTGCTGGTCATCATCGGTCCTTACCTCTATTTCCGCTACCACACAATGCGCTACCAGTTCTCGGATGATGGCATCTCGATGAGCTGGGGTATCCTCTTCCGCCGGCAGGTCATCGTGAACTATGCCCGCATCCAGGACATCCATCTGAAATCCAACATCGTGGAGCGCTGGCTTGGGTTGGCGCGGATCCTCGTGCAGACCGCCGCCGGCAGCAGCTCGGCCGAGGTCACCATCGAGGGCATCAAGGAATTCGAGCCCCTGCGTGACTTCCTCTATGCCCGGATGCGCGGGGTGAAGGATCACCCCCACACCCCGGTCGCGGCAGAGAACACTGCCGGGGCATCCAGTGGCGAGCTTGTCGCGGCCCTGCGCGAAACCACCGCCGAGCTGCGCGCCGTGCGCGAAGCACTGACGGCAAGGAAAACCCAGGACAACTGAGGTATGGCCACAAGAAGTCACAAAAATCCGATTGCGAATGAGGTTCCCAATGCGCCCATAGGCGCGCGGAAATCCACCCGCTGCTCATCGAACCCCTTTGTGACTTTTTGTGGCTAAACCCTGATTGAAGCCCGCCATGTATCTGCGCATCACCAGCCTTCTCCTCCGTCTGCTCAAGGTGCCGCACGAGCCGCAGCCCCCGCACGGCGACCCGGCCTCGCTCCGGGTCTTCCGCGCCGGCCGGAATCTGTTCAAATTGAAACTGGTCGGCTGGGGCATCGCCCAGCTGCTGGCCTTTGCCGGCATCATCTTCTGGGTGGGTGTATTCATCGACGTCGAAATCGAGGTGCACCGTCGCCGCCAGAGCCAGTCAGTGCAACCCGCCATGACGGCGGATGAGTTTGCCAAAACGATGCAAAAAGCCGGACAGGAAGTGGGCGCCAACGTCAGGGGCGGGCGCAAACGGGGGGGCGGTGGCTTCGCCGGGTTCAAGCGCGGGCTCGTCACCGTGGCAACCCGGCTGCCGTCGTGGGCGTTCCCGCTGCTCTGGGTGCTGAAGATCATTGGTCTCCTCGCCTACTTCGCCCAGCTGCCTGTCACCTACCTGATCGCCCGCCTGGATTACGAGCTGCGCTGGTACATGGTCACCGACCGCAGCCTGCGCATCCGCCACGGCGTCTGGAAGGTGGCCGAGTCCACCATGAGCTTCGCCAACATCCAACAGGTCGTCGTCTCCCAGGGTCCGGTCCAGCGCCTGCTCGGCTTGTCCGACGTCAGGGTGCAGTCGGCGGGCGGCGGCAGCGGTGATGAGCACAAGAAGGGCGGCGACGACGACATGCACCTCGGGCTGTTTCACAGCGTCACCAACGCGCCGGAGATCCGCGACCTCATCCTCGACCGCCTGCGCCGCTTCCGCGAAAGCGGTCTGGGCGACCCGGAGGAAACATCGCAGCCCGCGAGCATAGCGACCGCCAGCCCCTCTTCCTCTGAATTGCTGGCCGCGGCCCGGGAACTCGCGGCCGAGGCCCGCGCCCTGCGGGTCTCGCTGTAGGGTCGCCGCTCGGCGGCGGACCGGGGCCTGCCGGAATGGCCCGGCGACAAGCGCCGGCCCTGTACCTACGGCTGCTTGTCGAACTTCTGCCAGACGGCGTGCGCCGTGTCGGTCGAACCGACCCCCAGCTGCCGGGCAAATTCAAGGACGCGCGCGTCGTCCTCGGTGATCGGATCGAAGCCCGTTTTTTTGCGGGCGGCGTTCAATCGCTCGAGCATCAGGGAGTCCAGCAGCACGGGATCGGCGCTCATCCACAGACGCGGCTCGGAAACGGTGTAGAGTGAATTGAAATAGGGTCCGCCGATGAACTGGTAGAGCTGGAGGCTGACGAGGTTGAGCACCCAGCCGTCGCGCAGCTCGGGGATGGCGGCCATCTCGGCCACGGCCGCGGGCGCGGTGGCGGGGCTCTTGAAGAAACGGAAGGTGTTGCTGGCGTTCCAGAGCGTGGCATTCACCAGCGCGCCGTTGATGCCGAGCACCAGGTGGTCGGTGACGACCGGCAGGTTGATCCAGAAGTCGGCATCGAGGAAGAGCGGCGTGGCGAGGAAGCTCTTGCGGTCCTCCTCGATGGTGGTGTTGGCCTTGCCGCCGGCGGCGTTTTTGACCGCCTGGTCATTCAGGATCGAGTCAAAGCGGGCCGGCAGCGGGCTGTCGTAGAACCAGGACGGATCGTAGAACTTGCCCGACTCCAGCACATAGACCGGGTGGCCCGGGAACGGCACGGTGCCGGTGGAATACGACGGGAGATACCCGGTGAGGCGCAACCGCAACGGATTGAGCCCGACCAGGAAGATGTTTTCCTTCTCGAAACCGCGCTTCTCCAGCGCGCTGATGACCCCGCGCACGAGGCCGAAGGGCGTGGCCAGACCCGGGCCGGAATCAGCGTAGATCTTCAACCCGACCTTTTTCTTCGGGCCCGGCACCAGGGGACGGTGCGCTGCGCGCTCGAATTCCTGAATCAGCTGCTCGACGGCATAACGGTAGTCGCCATCGCTGAAGTCCGAGAGGCGGTGCTCCCAGACGGCGGAGGGCGGCGGCGCCGGCGCGGCGGCGCGGAGGGCGGCCCCCGGGATGCCGGCCAGGACGAGGAAAGTGGACAAAAGGAGGAGTCGCATGTGGTTTTCGCGCGGGTCAGCCGGTGAACGGAGAGCGCGCACCTTGACAGACAGCATCGGCGGATAAAAGTTTAATCTTCCCGCGGCCGAGTTCTACAAACACTGTAGCGGCGCTCGATGAGCGCCGTATTTCAGCCGGCGGTCATGGACCGCCGCTACAGCCAATCCCCCTTTTTTCTCCGTGCCCGTCATCAAAGCCAACAGCATCCGTGACCTGAAAAACCGGGTGAACATCCACGACGTGGTCATCCGCGTGGTGGCGCTCAAGAAGGCCGGCAGCGGACGGTTCAAGGGCCTCTGCCCCTTCCACTCGGAAAAGACCCCGTCCTTCAACGTCTCGGCGGACAAGGGATTCTACAAGTGCTTCGGCTGCGGCAAGGCCGGCGACACGATCGCCTTCGTGATGGAGACCGAGGGCCTGCAGTTCACCGAGGCGGTCGAGGCCATCGCCCAGCGCTTCGGCTTCACGCTCGAGTACGAGGAGGGCTCGGGCGGCCCGTCCAAGGAGACGCGCTCGCTGCGGCAGGAGATATTCGACCTCCACGACCTCGCGGCGGAGTTTTACCGGCAGGCCTTCCTGGCGGCGACGCCGCACGGCGCCTGGATCCGCGACTACTGGGTGAAGAACCGCAAGTTCACGCTGGAGCTGGCGGATGAATTCAAGATCGGTTTCGCCCCGCCGGAGGACCAGGGGCTCGGCGCGGCGATGCTGAAACGAAAATTCTCCGAGGAGGCGCTGCGGCAATGCGGCCTGTTCTTCATCCGCGACGGTGTCGTGCCGACCCTCGGCTCCATCCGCCCGCGCTTCCGCGGCCGGCTGATGATCCCGATCCGCGACCACCAGGGACGCATCGTGGCCTTCACCGCCCGCCAGCTGGAACTGACGCCGCAGGACGATCCGTCGCACGAGGCCAAATACGTCAACTCGCCCGAGACGCCGATTTTCACCAAGAGCAACCTGCTCTTCAACCTCGACCGCGCGCGCGCCCACGCCAGCGAGGGCCATCCGTTCGTGCTCGTCGAGGGCCAGCTCGACGCGCTCCGCTGCTGGAGCGTGGGGCTCAAGACCGCCATCGCCCCGCAGGGCACCTCGATCACCGAGGGCCAGCTCGCGCTCTTGCACCGCTATCACGCGCAGGTCGAATGCTTCTTTGACAGCGACAGCGCGGGACAGAAGGCGGCGCTGCGCTTCCTGCCGATGGCGCTCAAGGCCGGGCTCGAGGTCAGGTTCCTCATGCTGGCCGGCGCGGAGAAGCTGGACCCCGACCTCCTGTTCCTGGAGCGCGGCCTCGCCGCCTACGACGAGGTGAAGCGCGGATCGCTCACCGCGATGCAGTTCGCCAAGCAGGCCTTCCTCCCCGACCCCGCCGCCGCCTCGTTCAACGAACGCATGAACGCCGTGCGCAGCATGGTCGAGATCGCCCAGCAGTGCGACACGCAGGTGGCGCGCGATGATTATCTCCAGCAGATCTCGCTGCTGCTCGGCGTGCAGCCCGACGCGATCCGCAGCGAGGTCGCGATCGTGGAAAGAAGGAAATTCAACCCCGGCAAGGATGCCGCGCTCCCCCCCGGCCGCACCGGCGGCGATGCCCACACCAAGGGCTATGAGGAACACCTGCTTTATGTCTGCCTGCACCACGAGCATCTCCTGCAGGCCATCAGTACGCAGCTCGCGCACGAGTGGATCGACACCACGGGCACGGCCGGACG
>JANMTJ010000171.1:0-3418 GCA_031390295.1 Oleiharenicola sp. | reverse complement strand
GGCACCGAACAGGCGCGAGGGCACGATGAACGGCGTGGCGAACAGCGCAGTGGCGCCGGCGGCGGTGCGGACGAACTGGCGGCGGGAAACGAGGGCGGTGGGTTTCATGGGGTGTGACTGGTTTTGTAGGGCTGCCGCTCGTCGGCAGGCCGCGGCCCGGCGACAAGCGCCGGACCTACAGAAGGGAGAAAGGAATCACTTGATGTTGTCGGTGTTGCTCACGAAAGCGATGCGGGTGCTGTCCGGCGACCATGACGGCACATTGATCGTGCCCTGCCCGCCGAAAACGTAGGCGATCACGCGAGGCTTGCCTCCGGTGATCGGCATGAGGCGCAGGTAGCAATGCTTGTAGTAAGGATGGTCGTCGGGCTTCACGTCCTGGCCGTAGGAAATGAAGGCGATCCACTTCCCGTCCGGCGAGATGTGCGGGAACCAGTTGTTGAATTCGTCGTTCGTGACCATCTCCTGGTCGGAGCCGTCGGGCTTCATGCGCCAGAGCTGCATCAGCCCGCTGCGGGTGGAATTGAAGTAGATGTATTTGCCATCCGGCGAGTACTCCGGCCCGTCGCTCAGCCCGGGGCTGTTGGTCAGGCGGCTTTCTTCACCACCGTCGGCGGAAATCTTGTAGATGTCGTATTTGTCGCCCTTGTCGTCCGGCTTCTCCTTGCGGCCACCGGTGTAGACGAGCCACTTGGCGTCGGGAGACCAGCCGTGGAAATACGACGGGGACTTCGGCGTGACCCGCACCGGTGCGCCGCCCTTGGACGGCAGCTTGTAGACAACCGAACGGCCGCCGTCCTCCGGCGAGTGGATGCTGACACCCAGCATCTTGCCGTCGAAGGTCAGAACGTGGTCGTTGTTGTTCCGGCCGATGGTGCCGGTGTCGAGCGGACCGACCTGCTTCGTGACGAGATCGAAGGTCTTGAGCTGGCCCTTGTTCGCACCGGGCCCGCTGACGTTCACGATCAGCGTCCGGCCATCGGGCATCCAGTTGGGCGCCTCGAACTGCTCGGGCGAGCTATACACCGTCTCCAGCTTGCCCGTGTGGACGTTGAGTATCTCCAGGTGGGCGCCGATGTAGTCGCGATAGGGCACATAGCCGGCCTTGGGCGGCTGGATGATGCGCACATCCTTGAAGATGGCTTCCTCCTTCACCTTGGCATCGTGCGAGCACAGGAACAGCCCCACGAAAACCTCCTCCCCGAGGTCGAGATCGGCCAGGGTGCCGGTCGTGAACGTCTCCCCCGAACGGGCGGAGGAGAAGATGTAGGTGTTGCCGCGGCGTTCGAACTGGATCACGTCGCCGCCCTTGATATCGAGCGTCACCTGCTCGGTGACAGCCCCCTTGGTGCGGCGGTATTGGAGCGAGGTCAGGCCGTCGCCATGGACGCAGGCGTCCGCATAGGCCGAGTCGGCCTCGAGGCTGGAGCGGGCGATCCAGCCGGCCTTGCGGTGCGGGTCCACTCCCTGCCCGACAAACTCGACGCGGGCGCGCACGATGAAGTCGCCCTTGAGCTTGTTCCAGGCGAGGTGGTGCTGGTCGGAAGTGCCCCACATGTTGATGCCAGCGGCGCTCATGCGGTAGTGCTGGAGGGAGGCGTCGTAGCTGGTGGAACCGGCGATGGCGGGTGCGCCGATATCAGTGTGCCCGGCGAATTGCCCGACGGGCGAATCGGCGAACACCGTGAGGGCAAAGGCGAGACAACCGGCCAGCAGGCCGGTGAGGCGGGGTGGTTTCATGGGGAGTATAAACGGGGATGAACAAGTGGTTCTATGGTTAACTGCGCCGGGTCAGATTGCGAATATTATGCCACGCTGCGTTAGGATCAGAACCCCATGGCCACGCCGCCGTCGACGGGCAGAATGGAGCCCGTGACGAACTTCGCCGCCGGCGAGGTGATGTAGACCGCCGCCCAGCCGACATCCTCGGGTTCACCGAGCCGGGCCATGGGGGTGCGGCTGATGATTTTGCTCTTGCGGTTCGGATCGCCGGCAAAGGCCTTGCGCGACATGGCGGTGTCGATCCAGCCGGGGGCGATGGCGTTCACCCGGATGTTGTGAGGCGACAGCTCGGTCGCCATGGTGCGGATCATGCCGATCATGGCGGACTTGGCCGCCGCATAGGCCACGACCAGCGGGATGCCGAACAGCGAGGCCATGGAGGCGATGAAGATGATATTACCATGCTGGCGCTCGATCATGCCCGGAATCACGACCCGGGACAGGGCGTGGGCGCCGAAGATGTGCGTGTTCATCACCTGTTGGAACTCCTCCGGTGTGGTCTCGACCGCCGGCTTTTTCAGGTGCATGCCCGCATTATTGACCAGGCAGGTGAGAGGGCCGTGCGCCTGGGTGATGCGCTCAACGAGCGGCGCCGCCGCGCCAAACTGCGTGATGTCATGCACGTAATAGGAGGCACTGTCGCCCAGTTCCTTCACGGCCGCGGCGAGCTCGGCTTCACGCCGGCAGATGAGGACCACGCGCGCGCCGGCCGCATGCATGGCACGGGCGATGGCGAGGCCAATGCCGGTGCCGCCGCCCGTGATCAGCGCGTGTTCGCCACGCAGGGAAAAAACTTCAGGAAATGACGCAGGTTTCATAAGTGGACGATTCAATGGGCCGCACGGCAGGAATCCACCATGCGGCGGATTTCACGGGTGTGCTCGGGTGTGCTGCCGCAACACGAGCCGACAATGCCCGCTCCCGCCGCCAGGACCTCCGGCACGGCCCGGGCGGTATCGGCGGGCGATTGCCTGTAAACCGCCTTGAGGTTTTCGAGGACCGGCAGGCCGGCGTTGGGCTGGACCATGATCGGCAGGCTGCAATGCTCGCGGTAAATCCGCGCCACCATCGCGGCCCCCTTCATGTCCATCCCGGTCCCGCAATTCAGGGCCACGATGTGGGCTCCCCTGCCCTCGACAAACTCCGCCGCCTGCTCGGGCGAGATCCCCATCATGGTCTTGTAGAAGGTTCCGTCCACCGACAGGTCATAGGCCAGGGAGGCGATGATACACGGCGCCTTCGTGGCCTTGGCGGCATCGATGGCAATGCCGAGTTCCTCGAGAGACGTCTGCGTTTCGATGATGATCGCATCCACCCCGGCGCCGACCAGGGCGCGGCATTGTTCCTCGAGCGCGGATTGCGCGTCGGCTTCCGTCAGGTCGCCATAGGGTTCAAGCAGGGCGCCCAGCGGACCGACGTCACCCAGGACAAAGCCCGGGCGGCCGTTGAAGGCTTCGCGCGTGATGCGGGCGGCGGCAGCGTTGATTTCCGCCAACTCCGCCTCGTGGCCGTGGCGGCGCAGCATCAGCCGGCTGCCGCCGAAGGTGTTGGTGATGATGCAATCGGCCCCGGCCTCGGCGTAGCGCCGCTGGATGGCGAGCACGCGATCGGGATGAGTCAGATTCCACGCCTCGCC
>JANMTJ010000148.1:0-6890 GCA_031390295.1 Oleiharenicola sp. | reverse complement strand
CTCGGCGAGCAGGTGGCGGTCGCACACGGCGAAGAGCTCGGCCTCGGTCATGGCCCGGCGCATGTCCTGGAGAAACAACCCGCCGGCGTCCACGCTCTGGCCGACGAAGTTCAGGTATTTCTTCATCTTGGCGACATGGGCTCGCTCGGGAATCCCGGGGCCCTGGGTCTCCTGGTAGAGCCGGCCGATGTATTCCCGCACGTCGGCGAGGGTGGGCTGATAGACGGGCTGGCCGGCGAGCTGTTCGCGCGACTGCCGGAAGATCCACGGATTGCGGATGGCATGGCGGCCCATCATCACGCCGGCCGCGCCGGTCTCCTTGAGCACAGCGGCGGCCTTGTCCGCTGAAGTGACATTGCCGTTGGCCAGCACCGGGCAGCGGACGGTGCGGACGGCGTGGGTGATAAAGTCGTACTGCACTTCGCTGCGGTAGCCGCCCTTGACCGTGCGCCCATGGACACTGAGGAGGTCCACGCCGTGCTTGTTGATGAGCCCGAGAACCTGATCGTAAGTGTCCGTTGTATCGAAGCCGATACGCATCTTGACGGTGAAGAGACCGGGCACGGCATCGCGCAGGGAGCCGATGAGCTCGTCGATCTTGGCCGGGTCGCGCAGGAGGCCGCCGCCGACGTTCTTCTTGTAGATCTTGGGGGCCGGGCAACCCATGTTGAGGTCGATGCCGGCGATGGGATACTGCAGCAGTTCCTTCACCGTGCGGACCATATGGGGCACGTGTTCGCCGATGAGTTGGGCAAAAATGGGCCGGCCGGTCCCGTTTTCCGTGATCGAGCGGAGGATGTGCTTCTCCGGGCGGGACTGGGCATGGACGCGGAAGAACTCGGTGAAGAAGTAGTCGGGCGCGCCGTAGTGGGCCATCACCCGCATGAAGGGCAGGTCGGTGACGTCCTGCATCGGGGCCAGCGCGGTCAGCGGCTGGCCGGACGTGATGCCGGGGGGTAGCTGGCGATTGGCGGTGCTCATGACACGCGGGGTGAGGGCTCGCCATCCACAATAAGAACACACCCCGCCCTGACGGGCACCCCTCTTGATAGAGGGGAACACAGACAAAGTGATTTGGATTCCCCTCTATCAAGAGGGGTGGCGCGGAGTGCCGGGGTGTGTTGGCTCACGTGTCTCCCTCGTCCTTGGGTTCGTCCTTCTGCTGCTTCAGGACGCGCTCCAGGATCTCGGTCATGTCCTCCACGATATCATACACCTTGCGGGCGACGAAAATCGGGCGCTTCTGCTGGAGGGCGAGCACGATCGAGTCGCTCGGGCGCGCATCGAGCTCAAGGAATTTGCGGCCCAGTTCGTTCTGCATGTGCAGGATGATGCGGGCGAAATAGGTGCCTTCGTTAACGTCATTGATGATGATGCGTTCGAGGCTGATCTCGAAACCCATGAGCAGATGGCCGACCAAATCGTGGGTGAGGGGGCGCTCCTTCTTCACGCCATTGATCGTCATGGAGATGGCGCTGCCCACGCTGGGGTCCACGTAGATGACAAAGGTCTTGTCGTCGTTGCCGAGGAACACGGCGCAACCGTTGGCGGTGGGCATCAGACCCTTGATGGAGACCTCGATAATATCGGCGGACATGGGGCTAAGTTGCGTGGAATGGGCGGAAGTTCAAGCGGCAGCCTCAAAAGCCGTGGAGCGCGATGCCGAGGGACTTGGCCTGTTGCAAGACGGCGGGTTTCTCCAGCATGATGACCTTGCCGGCCTCCAGGGCGGCGGCGGCGATGCCGGCCTCCTGCATGGTCTGCAGGGTGCGCAGGCCGAAGACGGGGACGTCGAAGCGGAAGTCCTGCCGCGCCTTGACGGTCTTCACGAAGAGCGTCTCGTCGGTCTTGAAGGAACCCGCGCGGCGGAGCATGTCGTCGGTACCCTCGAAGGCCTCGACGGCGAGGACGGTGCCCTTGCGCACCACGCAACCCTGGCCGATGTCAAGCCGGGCGATTTCCCGGGCGATTTGAATGCCGTGCGAGAGGTATTCCTCGTCCGTCGGGAGCTTGACGCCGGCCATGCGGCCGGGAGTGGCCAGCTGGTCATCGATGAAGGCGCGGGCATCGAGCAGCGTCACCCCCAGTTTTTCAATCTCGGTGGCGATGGCGCCGAAGATGGTCTCGGCATTGCGGCGCTTGAGGGAAAGGAGCATCGCCGCCGCCTTGAGGTCGGGGGTCAGCCCGTGAAAGAGCTTCTTCGGTTTCACCTGTCCGGCCATGAGGGCGTAGCCGGCGTCGAAATCCCTGAGGGCATCGAGCATTTTGCCGATCTGGCCGACGTTGAGGGAAATCCGCTCCGCGGCCGGGAAGCTGGCGATCAGCTCGGGGCTGGTCTCGTCGTCCATGGCAATCAGGCGGACGGGCACCCCGGCGGCGCGGATGGCCGCGGCCGTGATGACGGGATAGCTCCCGCGGCCGGCGATCAGGGCGACGGGACGGGCGGCATTGAAGCCCGGCGGGAGATAGGCGGAAGGCACGGGCGGAGCTTGGGTGATTTCACCGGCAGATAGAAGCGGAAATAAAAAGACCACGCCGTCCCACGTGGCCATGGAAGAAAACCGGGGCAGCGCCTACGACTGCGAGCCGTAGTATTTCTTGTAACTGCGGTAGTAACGGTAATTGGAGTAATACTCGATGCGGCGGGGCGAGAGGCCGTTGAGCACGATGCCGAGCAGCTCGTTTTTGCCCTCCCTGAGCTGCTTGATGTAGAGTCGGATGTGTTTCCGGTAGGCGCGATTGAACCGGCAGACGTAGATGACCTCGTCGGTGCGCTCCGAGATGAGCAAGGAGTCGGTGACCGCGCCCATCGGGGGGGAATCGATCACAATCAGGTCGAAGTGCTGCTTCATGGCTTCGATGAACTGGCCGAAGACGGGTTTCTCCAGCAACTCCGTCGGGCTCTTGGAACGACCGCCGGAACGAAGTAGATACAGGCTCTCATCCACCTTGGCCAGGCCCAGCACCGGGTCGGTAAAGGGGTCGGTCGGGATGCTGGCTCCGGCCTCGAACCACGCGATGAGGCCGGCCTCATTGGTGAGCTTGAAGTGGCGGTGCAGCATCGGGCGACGCATGTCACAGTCCATGAGGAGGACGCGCTTGCCGTGGCGGGCAAAGGAGGCGGCGAGGTTGCAGCTGATCATCGTCTTGCCCTCACCCGGGATGGTGCTGGTGACGAGAATGGACTTGGGAAAGTCGAGTTTGGACTGGATCTTGACGGCGCTGTAGATGCTCAGGAACGCCTCGGAGCCCGGGGAGGTGTTGTTGCTGTTGACGAGGGCGTGCTTCTCGGTGTCCGGCACGTCGCCCAGCTCCGGGATAATGCCGAGCAGGGTGGTGCCGATGAACCCCTCGATGTCCCAGGCGCTTTTCACCCGATCATCGATGAAGCTGAGGCCGATGGCCACGGTGGCAAAGACCAGCATTCCCAGGCCCATGCTCGTCTTGATGATGTTCCGGATATTCGGCGTGAACGGTGCCCCGGCGGGCGCGGCGCGGTCGAGCGAGCGGACCGGGATGTTCTCGATGTTTTTGGACGTGGTGGTCTGGTTCAGGCGATCGAGGATCTGGATGTAGTTGCTCTTGGCCACCTGGGCCTGGTTCTCGAGGCTCTTGAATTCGATGGAGAGTTCGCCCAGTCGCAACTGGCCTAGTTCGGCCTCCTTGTATTCCTTGATATACGACGTCTCGGTTTCCTTGAGCTTCTCGTATTGGGTGCGCAGGTCGGAAAGGGATTGCTCGATGTCGTGCTTGATCTGCTCGGTGATAATGTCGATCGAGTTGGCGACACTGAGCATCTTGGGGTGCCGCTCCAGATAGCGTTCACTCAGCATGGACTGCTGGTTGCCCAGGTCGGCCAGCTGATTCTTCAAGGCCGGGATGTTGCCGTAGGCGGAGATATAGCTGATCTCCAGGAGATTGCCGTTCTGCTGCTGCATGCGCTCGATCTGCCCCAGCAGGGTCTCGACATCGATGCGCTCCAGGCGGGCCTTGGTGAGGGTGGCGTTGATGGCGCGAAGGCGCTCGCTGATGATGTTGATGCTGTTGTCGAGCGAGACGAGGTTGTGCTTGCGGCGGTAATCCTGCAGGTGTCCCTCGGCCGCCTCGGATTCCTTGCGCAGCTCCTCCGCCCGCGAACGCAGGTAGACGACGGCATCCTCGTTTTTCCCGCCGACGTTTTCCAGCAGGTAGCGCATGAACTGCTCGACATAGCGGTTGGCGATCAAGGCGGCCCCCTCGGGGTCGCGGTTGGTAACGGAAATGTTGATCAGGAAACTGTTCCGGATGGACTGCGGGGCCATGCTGCCGAGCAACCCGCCGACCGGGGGGGGGCTGGCCCCCGGGGCGAGTTCATTGAGGTAGGGCCGCTGGAGGATCTTGATCTCATCGGGGGTCAGCGATTGCGCCACCATGGTCCGCAGACGGCCGCTGGTGAGGATCTGGATGTAGGTGTTGAGGTCCATGTCGGAGCGGACGGTCGTGTCGACGACCTGCTCGCTGATGACCACGCGCTCGGGACGCTCGAACTGCATGGTGGCGACGCTGGAATACATGGGCGTTTCCTGCGCCTTGTAGTAGCCAAAGGACAGGGACACGAGGAGCGCCACGGGCAGGGCGATCCAGAGTCGCTCGCGGAGGATCACATAATAATCCCTCAGCGAACGGCGCTCCACCACCTGATTGTCGTTGCCGTGGAGCGACGGACCTCCGGATCGGTCCGGCGCGGTGGTGGGCAGGATTTCCTGGGCGGACATTGGTTAGATCAGGCGCTCCGGCACGTAGACAATGTCACCCGGTTGAAGCAGGAGTGTGGTATCATCAATTTTGGTGTCCTTCTTACCCTTGATGATACTATCCACGTCTACAACGAAGACTTTCTTGGTGCCATCGGGCAGGATGCGGGTGACACTCACCGCCGAACCCTTGCCGATGTCGTCAATGCCGCCGGCCTTCATGATCAGCTCAACCACGGTTAAGGTCGATTCAATGGGCAGGGTGAAGCGACCGGCATTACGGATGCGCCCGGAGATCGAGACTTCGCGGGGGGCATATTCCTCCACGCTGACATTGACCTGGGGGTTGCGGAGGAAGCGGCCGTCCTTGTAGGCGTTTTCGATGACGGCCTGTGCCTCGATGACGGTGAGACCACCGATGCCGATCTCACCGATGAGGGGTAGATTCACCCGGCCGCGGGCATCAATGCGGGTCAGGCTGGTGAGGTCCTCTTCCTGGTAAACGACAATTCTGACGCGGTCAGCCAGACCGAGCGTGTGGATATAGCTCTTTTTATTGATCGTATCCTGACCTTGGCCAAGGGCGGAGCCGACACCGGCCAGCAGGATCAGGGCGAGAAGGGGTAGCAGGCGGATTGAGGGTTTCATGGCGGTGGGTCAGTAGCGGCTGGATACATCAACCGAGAAGCCGTGACTGGCGAAGTCCGAAAAGCTCAGCGTCGACCAGTTGCGGAAGTACGTGTAGCTGGCGCCCACCTGAAAATGCTCGTTCATCTTGTAGCGC
Organism: Oleiharenicola sp.; assembly: GCA_031390295.1. GTDB lineage: Bacteria > Verrucomicrobiota > Verrucomicrobiia > Opitutales > Opitutaceae > Lacunisphaera. The sequence continues at coordinate 1,373 of JANMTJ010000148.1, read as the reverse complement.
CCGCCGGCATGCCAGCTGAAGAAAGTATCCTTCCGGCTCGCTTGGGTCAGGCCGAGAAACTGGTTTTGTCCGGCGGAAACCGCGCTGTTGAAATCAATCTTGCGGGTGTAGGTATAGGTGCCGGCGAGTGACAGGCTGGTCGAGTCAACGGAGTGACCGGTCGCGATGGTATTGAAATCACGATTCAGCTGAAGGCTCAGGGCGACCTTGCGGGTGAGGGGCCAGTTGAGCGCGGCCTGGGCGTTGAAGTGCTCGAATTGCTCCCCGACCGTGCCGGTCACATCGCGGAATTGATAGCCGAAGCGGATGGTGCCCGATAATTTGGCCAGAATCCCGCCGGTGGCGCCCACGTTGAACCAATGATCGACGGTGCGCCCTTCCACCGAGGTGGTGGACACCCTGAGGCGGTAGCCGCCGATCAGGTCGAGTTTTGAGGTGTAGACGTAGTACAAGTCCACCGCTTCGCTGACATCCGTGTAATTGACCAGGCCCTGGTTGCCGCTGTAACTGCGGTGCAGGTAGCCGCTGGCGGAGGTGACGTAGAACTTGTCGTTCACGGGGTATTTGATGCTGAGCCCAATCGGGAAATTCCACGAGCTGGTCCGCAGGTTCACCGCACTGTCCGACCGGGTCTCCCGGTAGGCGCTGACGGTCAGCGACCCGGTGGTGCGTCCCGTTGTCTTGTCGAGTTCCAGATAGAAACTCGGGTTGATGGTGTTCTCATCCGAGTATTCCCCGTAACGCACAAAATCCACCTTGGCGATGGAGTTGACCGCGATGATGCCGGCGCGGCGCTTCAATTCGACGCCCGTTTGCGCGCTGATGGTATAGTCACCGCGACCCACGGGCTCGGCAAACATGTTGCTGCTGTAGTTGTAGGTGACGCCCCCAAACACGAAAAGCTGGTTGCGCGATCCATCGAGGTTCAGCAGGGCGCGACCGGACGGCACCGCCACCAACAGGGTCGCTAACAGCAGGATTCGGGCGAGGCCCAGATGGCGGTAAGGTGGCATCTTCGGGCAAATCAGGTTCCGGGCAATCGGTCAGGACTGACAACGATATTTGTCGGCGGGTTTTGCGGCACGGTGGGCTTGGCGACAATTTCCTGGTCGCCATCGCCGGCGTCAGCCCCGGCGGCTTCCGGTTCCGCGGCCGGCGGCGTGTCGCTAGCCGGAGTACCCACTGCGTCAGCGGGTTGATCCAGGCCAACCTCGGCTTTCTTTTCAATGACCTCAAAGGTGACGGATTTCTTGGCATTGCAGGCCGTGGTGGTTCGCTCTTCGGCCGCCAGCATGGCTTCCGGCGGGATCGGTCCGATGCTGACCATCGGCTTGAGACCGGGCGCCGCTGCGGGCCGGATGGTCGCACGCTCG
>JANMTJ010000147.1:0-20222 GCA_031390295.1 Oleiharenicola sp. | reverse complement strand
AGCGCAACGCCGTCACGTAGCCGAGGGCCTCAAGGAAATTGGTCTTTCCCTGCGCATTGCCCCCGCCCAGAAACGTCCGCCGGCCGGCGAATTCGACCTCGGCCAGCGGCAGATTGCGGAATCCCTGCAGGGTTACTTTGGTGAAACGCACCGCGCGAGTGAGGCAAGCGCGGCCCGTGGTGTCCATTTGGTTCTTGCGACCCGGCGGGCGACCGGCTTTTTGGTTTCCTTTACATGAGCAATCCCGCCCCCACCACCGAAGTCGCCCTGCTGAAAACCAGCCATGGCGAAATGACCATCGCCTTCTGGCCCGACGTCGCCCCCAAGACGGTCGAGAACTTCAAGAAGCTCGCGCGCGAGGGCTTCTATGACGGCACGGCCTTTCACCGCATCATCAAGGACTTCATGGTCCAGGGTGGCTGCCCCAACACCAAGGCCGGCGAGACCGGCCAGCCCGGCACCGGCGGTCCCGGCTACAAGATCAAGGCCGAGTTCAACGCCAAGGCCCACGTGCGCGGCGTCGTCTCCATGGCCCGCTCCGCCCAGCCCGATTCCGCCGGCTCGCAGTTCTTCATCTGCCACGGCGAGGCCAAGTTTCTCGACCGCCAGTACACCGCCTTCGGCCAGCTTTCCGCCGGCGACGACGTGCTGGAGCGCATCGCCAATGTCCCGACCAAGGCGAGCGGCGGAGGCGAAAACAGCACGCCGATCGACCGGGTCGCGCTCGAGAGCGTGAAGATCGTGGCCAAGGCCTGAGCTAGTCGGTGACACCCTTCGCTGAATCCATTTCTCGGAGCAGCATCTCCGCGTGCCGCCGAACGGATTCGTCAGAGGATTCGCGCACCAGCCGTTCCAGAAGCGGTCGTGTTTGATCTGCATGGCCGGTTTCGCGAAGTTTTTGTACAGCGATAACATCGCGCCTGTCTTCAAGTCCGGCGCGATGCTCACGCAGGCGTGGCAGATCGTGGCTTTCGGGAGTCAGCGCCATCCGTTCATCCAATGCCAGGATGGCGCCGTCATAATCACGCTCTTCCAACTTGCGCTGATAGCGCATGAATGACGATTCGATGCGGAGGTTGAGGGCGTTTTTAATGGCCGTGTCGCGCGTTCCCGGCGTCAAGCGACGGACACTATTCCCAATCTGGTCGTATATGGCCAGTGCTTCGGTCGTTCGCTCACCTTTATGGAGATACAAGGCGTAACCCAGCCGGATGTCCATGTTGTCCGGAAACCGGCGTATCCCCTCCTCGACGAATTTCCCATCCGTTTCCCGGACCGGCTCCGCATTGAGCAGCGCCAATGCTAGGATGCGGTAAAAGTCCTCCCGCCCGGGTTCGAGTTCGATGGTCTTCGTCAGACCGTCAGCCACAATCCGCGCAGCTGTCGGACTGAGCATGCCGAGTCGGCCGCCGCGGCTTTCCCGATAAGCGAGCTCCGCCATTGCCGGACCGAGTTGGCAGAAATAGTTGTGCGACCCCAGTTCCAGGGCTCGGCTGAAATGCTGCTGGGCGGCCTCGCGATCCGGCTCCTGCACCGCCAGCATTCCCAGCGCCTCGTGAACTCGGGGGTTATCGGGCATGCTTCGGGCGAGTTCCGCTAACACCGGCCTGGCCTGGTCAAACCGCTTGGTCAGCGCCAGGACGTAACCGAGTTCCAAGTTTACCTCCGGTCCGGTCGGGGCCCTAGACTGGAGATTCCGGTCGAGGGCCGCCCTGTCAAACTGGCCCTTGAAGGTCCGGTACTTCCCTTTCCGTACATACTGCGCGAGTTCCTGGTCCATGGTGGCGTAATCCCGGCCGAAGGCCTGGCGGAAGGCATCCTCTGGCGGGATCTCCCGCGTTAACAGGCCAAGGTACTTCGTGAGGGCCGTGAACCCGCCACCGTCCGGGGTGCACACCACATGGTGCAGGAACAGCCAGGCCGTGGCATAGAACGGAGTCACGCGCGACGTCTCGTTGAATCCCGGCGTATCATGGGTGACCAACAGCATCCGCTCCACGCCCAAGGCGCCGTTGCTCTGCAATACCCGCAAGTGCCATTCCACCACGTCGCCATAGACAAATTCATCCTGCTTGATCCGGGCGGTGCTAAACAATTCCGCCATTCCCTCTTCCAGCCAGGCGGGACGCAGCTGCGGTGAAGCGCTAAGGAACCAGTGGACGGCCTCATGGTAAATCAACGCACGCGTCTCGCTCCGGGTATCGGCAATGTTGAGCGCTATGTATCCGCGGTCGGATACCCGCATGAAATAGCCCGCGACCTCGACAGGTTTCCCGTCCGCCATTGGCGTGAAGCGCCTGAACTCTTCGGGCCGGTCGAACAGCAGCGCCGTCAATGGAGGCTGGCCGTTACCGACTCGGGGGAAAAGCCCGGTGAGCAGCGCATAGATTTGCTCGAATTCAACGACCCAGTTGCGGGTCGCACGATCCGAAGCCTGTGAGAAAACCGTCACATGCCGGCTTTCATACCTGATCCAACGCGCCTCGGCCGCCTGACCGGCGGGCGCAACTACCGCCAGGTATCCAACAACGATCAGCCATCCGCAGATTCGCCACATGCGCTCATTTGTGCGGAACCGGAGCGCTTGTAAACCAGAAGTTCAGGCCACGGCGCTGGTGCCGCGCGCCGTGAACTCGTGCGTCACGCTCTGGCACAGGCCGACAAAGGTCTCCTCGCCCAGCGAGAGGCGCCGGCCGTGCAAATGGCCGACGCCCCAGTGGCGGCGCAGCTTGCGCTTGCCCAGCGGCAGCGACACCAGCGCCCCTGAGGCGATTTCCGCCCCCGCCACCCAGGGTGCGAGCACGCCCACCCCGAGGCCGATTTTCACCAGCTCCTTGATCGCGTCCATGCTGCCCAGCTCGAGGATGTTGTTCAGCGGCAGTCCCTCGGTGCGGAAATATTCATGCACGAGCCGGAAGGTGTAGCTGGTGTGATTGTAGAGGATGAGCGTCTGCTCGTCGAAATTCTCGCGCTGCACCTTGCCCGCCCGGGCCCACGGATGTCCCGGGGCCACGAGGAAGCGCATCTCGTCGGCAAAGAGCGGCATAAAGGTGAGTTCCTTCTGGCCCTCCGGTTCGAGCATAACCGCCAGGTCGATGCGGTTGTTTAACAACAGGTCCAGCTGCCGCGCATGATCGCCCGGATCGATGGTGATCACGCACTTGGGGAAGCTCTGTTTGAATTCCCGCAGCACGGTCGGGAGGATGTACTGGCAGGCGGTGGTGCTGGCTCCCACCCGCAGGCGGCCGTGGCCCCAGCGCGAGAGCTCGTCCAGGCCGCGGCGGGCCGACTTCATCTCGCCGAGGATCTTGTCCACGTGCCGCAGGAATTGCTCGCCGGACTGCGTCAGGGCCACTTTCCGGCCGGCGCGCTCGAACAGCCGGCAGCCGGCCTGCTCCTCCAACGCCTTGATGGCATGGCTGATGGCGCTCTGCGTAAGAAACAGTTCCTGCGCCGCACGCGTAAAACTGCCCAGCCGCGCCAAGGCGGCGAAAGCCAGCAACTGCCGGGTATCGAAGGTGTTGTTCTTCATGGGCCGAAAAGGCCGGTTTCGGTATGAATGGGTCTCATCGTCAGCATGAATTCTTTGGAGAGCAGTAATCAGGCCAAGACGGCCGGCTGGCACGTCATGCGCTATTTGGCGGACAGCCATGCCGACCAAAGTCCCAGCCACCTCCGTGCGCCCCGCCCGCCCCCTGCGGGTTGGTTTTCTCGCGCTGACTGACGCGGCGCCCCTGATCGTGGCGCAAGAACGCGGCTGCTTTGCCCGGCGCGGGCTCAAGGTCGAGCTGTGCCGTGAGGTCGGCTGGGCCACCATCCGCGACAAGGTCATCTACGGCGAGCTCGATGCCGCCCACGCCCCGGCACCGATGCTGTGGTCCGCCCAGCTCGGCCTCGGCTGCGCCCCGGCCGACGTCTGCACCGGCTTCGTCTTCAATCTCCACGGCAATGCGATCACGCTGTCCACCCGCCTGTGGCAGTCCGGCGTGCGGGATGCGGCCACGCTGCGCACCGAGGCCCTGCGCCGCCGGGGGGAACAGAAACTCACCTTCGGCATCGTTTTCCCCTATTCGATGCACCAGGTGCTGCTGCAGCAGTGGCTGCAGGATGCGCGGCTCGATCCCGCGCGCGACGTGCGCATCGCCGTCGTGCCCCCGGCCCAGATGTACCGCAATCTCGTCGCCGGCACCCTCGACGGCTATTGCGCCGGCGAACCCTGGAACACCCTCGCCGTGCAGCACGGAGAAGGCTGGTGCCCGGCCTGGAGCGCCGCGCTCTCCCCCGGGCATGTCGAGAAAGTGCTGATGGTCCGCAGCGGTTTCGCCGAGCGGCACACGGCCGAGCACGGCCGGCTCATCGCCGCCCTCGCCGAGGCCGCCGCCTGGTGCGACGAACCGCAGCACCGCGCCGAGCTCGCGGAAATCCTCTCCGCCCCGGGCTACATCGACCTTCCCGCCGCGGTCATCGCCCCGACCCTGCTCGGGCACTTTGCCTGCCGCCCCGGCCACACCGAGTCGGTGCCCGACTTTCATGTCTTCAGCAAGGGCGACGCGAACGCCCCCACTCCGGCCCGTGCCGCCACGCTGCAAAACGAGCTCCTCACCGCGGGCCTCCTGCCCCGCTCGCAACTTTACCCCAGCTTACCCCGCCGTCTCTTTCGCGAGGACTTGTATCGCGAAGCCACCGTAAACCTCGACACCACCTATGCACCATCATCAACCAAGCTCCATGGCGGGGCGTTCGTCCCCGCTTAACCGTCGGGAATTCATCTCCCAGGGCGCCACCCTGGCCGGCACGGCCGCCCTCTGGGCCGCCCTCGGCCAGAAAAGCTGGGCCGCCACCGCCGGTTCCGCGTCCGACGCCCCCGAGGCGCCCGACATCAACTTCGGCATGATCGCGCTCACCGACTGCTCGCCCATCGTCATCGCGCACGAGAAGGGCTTCTTCAAGAAGTACGGCATCAATTCCACGGTCACGAAGGGCGCCAATTGGGCCGCCATCCGTGACAACCTCTCCACCGGCTCCATCCAAGCCACGCACATGCTCCTCGGCATGCCGCTGGCCTCGACCATGGGCCTCGCCGGCTCCCCCAAGAAGCCGATGGTCATCCCGTGGATCCTCAACCGCAACGGCCAGGCCATCACCCTCAAGGCGGAGTGGAAAGGCAAGGTCGGCGCCGACCCCAAGGCCCTCAAGCCCTTCGCCGAGCAGGCCGCCAAGCTCGGCGAGCCGCTCACCTTCGCCCAGACCTTCCCCCCGGGCACCCACGCCCTCTGGCTGCGCTACTACCTCGCCGCCGGCGGCATCAATCCCGACAAGGACGTCACCCTCATCACCGTCCCGCCGCCTCAGATGGTGGCCAACATGAAGATCGGCAAGATGGACGGCTATTGCGTCGGTGAGCCCTGGAACGCCCGCGCCATCTCCGACGGCATCGGCTTCACCGCCGTCACCACCCAGGACATCTGGAAGGACCACCCCGAGAAGGTCTGCGCCTTCACCGAGGAGTTCGCCCTCAAGAACCCGAAGACGGTCAAGGCCGTCCTCAAGGCCCTGCACGAGGCCAGCGTCTGGCTCGACGTCATGGAAAATCGTGTCGAGCAGTGCGACATCGTCTCCAAGGCCACCTACATCAACTGCCAGAAGGACATCATTCTCGGCCGCCTCCAGGGCAAGCTGGACTACGGTGACGGTCGCAAGGTGGACGACGAATTCTACATGCATTACAGCAAGCGGAACTGCAATTACCCGCAGGCCAAGTATGCGAAGTGGTTCCTCTCTCAATACCGGCGCTGGGGCATGGTCTCCGGCACACCCGATTACGAGGGCGTTGCCAAGCGTGTCATGCGTGCCGACCTCTATGAGGAGGCCATGAAGGAAATCGGCTACGCCCACGGTGGCGCCGACACCACTCCCGACACCCTGTTCGACGGGGTGGTCTTTGATCCCGCCAATCCCGAGGCCTACGCCACGGGCGCGGCGGTGAAGAACCTCAAGGGCTGAGACCACCGACGCCTCGCCGCATGAACGACGCCTCGCTCCAAACCAGCTACCTCCGCGCCCTGCGCGAGCCCGCCGTCTGGCGGCGGGCCGCGCGGCTCGGGCTGCTCGTCGGACTCATCCAGGTCGCCCTGAACCAGGGCGACCACTGGGTGAGAGGTGAGATCACGCGGGTCATCATGCTCAAATCCATCTCCTCCATCCTCGTCGCCATTCTCGTCGTTCTACTCGCCTCCGCCTCCACCCGCGCCGAAGCCCTCCGCTCCGTCCATCCCTCATGAAATCCTTCAAACTCGACTGGCTCGTTCTGCCACTCATCGGCTTCGTCGTCGTCCTCGTCCTCTGGTCCATCTCCAGCAACACGTGGGCGACCAACCTGCCCTCGCCCGCCAAGACCTGGGAATCCAGCCGTGAGTACGTGCTCCAGCCCTTCGCCAAGCGCGGCGAGATGGACCAGGGCATTTTGCGCTTCACCTGGTACTCGCTGATCCTCGTCGCCCAGGGCTACGGCATCGCCCTGGTCGTCGGCACGCCCATCGGTTTCTGCCTCGGGCTCTCCAAAACCTTTACCAAGATTTGCGATCCCATCATCCAGATCCTGCGCCCGGTCTCGCCGCTCGCGTGGCTGCCGCTCGGCCTCGTGCTCTTCATGAACGCCGGCAAGGAGGCCGGTACCTACGGTGCGCTGTTCACCATCGCGATCTGCGCCATGTGGCCGACCGTCCTCAACACCGCCGTCGGCGTGCGCGCCGTCCCGCAGGATTTCCTCAACGTCGGCCGCGTGCTCAAGCTCTCCCGCTGGAAGACGCTCACCAAGATCCTCATCCCGGCCACCCTGCCCTACATGTTCACCGGCTTCCGGCTGTCGCTCGGCATCGCGTGGCTGGCCATCGTGGCCGCCGAGATGCTCACCGGCCGGCCCGGGGCCGGCGGCTTCCTCTGGCAGGAATACAACGCGCTCATCTACGAGCACATCATCCTCTCGATCATTACCATCGGCCTCGTCGGCTTTGTCCTCGACCGGCTGATGAGCGTCCTCGAACGCCGCTTCAAGTCGGTTTGATGCAAATCAAGGCAATCTCCGCCCGCTTAACGTAAACTCTCCCCTCATGGCTTTCCTTGAACTCACTGATGTCACCAAGAGCTTCGGCGGCCCGCCGGTGCTCTCCGGCGTCAACCTCGCCATCGAGCGCGGCGAGTTTGTCGCCATCGTCGGTTACTCGGGCTCCGGCAAGACGACGCTCATCTCATTGATCGCCGGCCTCACCCGGCCCGACACCGGCACGGTCAAGCTCAACGACCTGGAGATCACCGCACCCGGACCCGACCGCGGCTTCGTCTTCCAGAACTATTCGTTGCTGCCCTGGCTCACTGTGTTCGAGAACATCGCTCTCGCTGTTGATCAGGTCTATCCCAACCACTCGGTCGAGAAGCGGCGCCAGCTGGTCGAGACCGCCATCGCCACCGTCAACCTGACCCCCGCCCGCGACAAGTACCCCCGCGAACTCTCCGGCGGCATGCGCCAGCGCGTCTCCGTCGCCCGCGCCCTCGCCATGGACCCGCAGATCCTGCTCCTCGACGAGCCGCTTTCCGCCCTCGATGCCCTCACCCGCGCGACCCTGCAGGACGAATTCGAGCGCATCTGAGAGAAGGACAAGAAGACCGTCGTTCTCATCACCAACGACGTGGACGAGGCCCTTCTCCTCGCCGACCGCATCATCCCGCTCACGCCCGGACCCGGCGCCACCCTCGGGCCGTCCTTCTCCGTCTCCCTCGAGCGACCGCGCGACCGCAAGGCGCTCAACCACAACCCCGAGTTCAAGCGCCTGCGCGCCCTCGTCACCAACGAGCTCCTCGGTTACGGCGAGCGCCGCAAGTCCACCATCCGGCAGAAACTCATTCTGCCCGACATCCTGCCCGAAAACCTCGATCTCCCCCGCACCGACCGCCGCCGGCCGCTCCGGCCCAGTGAGCTCAAGGAAGAGGTTGTCGCCCTGAATTCCTGACCGCCCCCATGTCTTCCTTTCTCGAAATCTCCCAGCTCGGCAAAATCTACGACACCCCCAAGGGTCCGGCCATCATCGTCGAGAACTTCGACCTGCGCATCCGACAGGGCGAGTTCATCACGCTCATCGGCCACTCCGGCTGCGGCAAGTCCACCGTGCTGGCCATGATCGCCGGGCTTTCCGAAGTCACCAATGGCGGCATCGTGCTCGCCGGCAAGGAAGTCACCGGGGCCGGCCCCGATCGCGGCGTGGTCTTCCAGGCCCCCTGTCTCCTGCCCTGGCTCACCGCCTTCGAAAACGTCATGCTCGGCGTCGAGCAGGTCTATTACACCGCCGACCCCGAGGAACGCCGCCAGATCGTTGAGTACTACCTCACGGTTGTCGGCCTCGGTGACGCCATGCACCAGAAGCCCGCCGAGCTTTCCCAGGGCATGCGCCAGCGCTGCGGCATCGCCCGGGCCTTCGCCCTCTCGCCCAAGATGCTGCTGCTCGACGAGCCGTTCGGCATGCTCGACTCGCTCACCCGCGCGGAGCTCCAGCAGGTGCTGATCGATCTCTGGCAGAAGGACCGCAAGACCGCCCTCATGGTCACCCACGACGTGGACGAGGCGCTCTTCCTCTCCGACCGTGTGGTCATGATGACCAGCGGCCCTGCCGCCACGGTGGGCGAGATCCTTGAGATCAAGTTTCCCCGCCCCCGCTCCCGCAAGCAACTGCTGGAGGATCCCGAGTATTACCGCCTTCGCGCGGAGCTCATCGGCTTCCTCGAGGAGCGTTCCCACGACCGTCCCGTTCCATCCGCCCGCCCGCCGGCCACCCCGCCCAAGTCCACCGGCAGTTCCGGCATCTCCCGCTTTCTCAGTGCCCTCACTCCGGCCTGATTTTCCATCACCGACCAAACCAGCACCATGAACACACTCCACCGCCTCGCCGCCCTGCTCACGCTCGCCTGCACCGCCCTCCCGGCACTCCACGCCCAATACGTCCCGCCGCCACCGGCCCGGCCGTTCCCGGGCTACATGAACGAGCAACTCCGCACCGACAACGTCTACGCCAGCGCGTGGGACATCGGCGTGAACGTCCGCTACCGCTACGAAAGCAAGGACGACGCTGGTTTCACCAAGGCCGGCTCCAACTGGGACTTCTCGCTGCGCCCGCAGGACGACAACAACAACCATTACCACCTCACGCGGGTCATGCCGCGCGTCGGCTACACCGCCAAGAGCTGGAACTTCCTCGTCGAGGGCCGCTCCAGCTACTCATTTGCGGACGAGCGCTTCGTCGCCACGGCCCCCGGCCAGGGCGTCGCCGAGCGCGATGGTCCGATGGATGTCCACCAAGCCTACCTCTTCATCGGCAATCACAAGGAATTCCCCGTCTCGGTAAAACTCGGACGGCAGGAACTCGTCTATGGCGACCAGCGCCTCGTCGGCCATCTTCGTTGGAACAACAACGCCCGCACCTTCGACGCGATCAAGGTCCGCTGGCAGAATGCGCTCTTCGGCGTGGACGTCTTCACCGGTGGCCTGGTCTACAATGACAATGGCAACCTGAACAAATCCAACTCGCAGGACCACTTCTCCGGGGCCTATTTCAACTTCCCCACTCTAGCCAGGAACGAGGTCGTCGAGGCCTACCTGCTCGCCCGCAACGTGGAACGCGGCATTGCCACCGACAATTGGACCGGCGTCGCCGCGCCCTTCCGTTTCCCCGGTGCGCAGGATCTCTACACCGCCGGCGTGCGCATCCGGTCCAAGCCGCTCGCCTACGATTCCTGGGACTACGGCGTCGTGCTGATGCACCAGTTCGGCAACCGCACCGCGGTCGCCCCCGCCGCCACCGTCGCGGCCGCCCTGGCCGCCCCGCGGCTTGACCAGGACGCCTACGCGCTTGTCCTGCAGGGCGGGTACACCTGGACCGAACATCCGTGGCAGCCCCGCGTCGGGGCGCTGTACAGCTATGCCTCGGGCGACAAGAGTGCGACCGACGGCGGCAGCGAGACCTTCCAGAATCTATTCGCCACGACCCACCTGCACTACGGCTACATGGACCTGAACAGCCTGCAGAACCTGCATGACCTGCGGTTCGTGCTCTCGGCCAAGCCTCGTTCCAACATCAGCCTCGCCGCCGAGGTGCACTTCCAGTTCCTCGATCGCACGACCGACTTCTGGTACAATGTCGGCGCGGTCCCGCGCAATTTCACCGGCGCGGCCGTCGGCAGCGGCCGGGGCTACCGCATCAATCCTTCCTACAGCCGCTCGCTGGGCACCGAGGTTGACTTGATCGCCGCCTGGACCTTCCGGCCCTACGCCCAGATCGAGGCCGCCGTCGCCCACTACTATCGCGGCGACTACATCAAACAGTCCCTCGCCGCCGTCGGTTCGAAGGACTCTGGCTACGTCTATATCCAGCTCACGCTGAACCTGTAAGCTGCTATATCCGCTGACCGTCACCCCGCCCCGTGATCCGGGTGGGGCGCGGGCTTGCGTGAATGAAATTCATGCGACCCACAAATTGTTTTCGTCCGGCTAATGCGGGACGGTCCGGCGGGTGGCACCTGCCTTGCTAATTACCGGCATGGCTTCACCACCCACCGCTCCCTCCGCCGGCACCTTCAGCCCGGACCAGAAGGAATACCTGCAGGGCTTCATGGCCGGGGTGCTCGCGAGCGGCCAGTATGCCTACGTCGGGACCAACGCCGCCGGCCTATTGACCGGATCGCCCGGTGCGGCCGTGACCGGCAATCTCGCCGCCCCCGCCGAGGACTCGGTCTTTGGCACGCCCCTCGCCGATCTCTCCAAGCCCGAGCGCTGGAAACACGAGGAGAACGGCCTCGATGTCTGGGAGAAGCTCGTTGCGCACGCCGCCACCGACAAGTTTCCCGACGAGGCCGACACCTTCCGCTTCAAGTTTCACGGCCTCTTCTACGTCGCCCCGGCGCAGGACAGCTTCATGATGCGCCTGCGCATCCCGGCGGGCGAGATCACCTCCCATCAACTCCGCGGCCTGGCCGGCCTCGCGGAGGACTGCGGCAACGGCGCCACCGACATCACCACCCGCGCCAATCTCCCGCTGCGCGAGCTCCAGCCCCGCTCGATCGTCCGCGCCCTCACCCGCGTGCAGGAACTCGGCCTCACCTCGCGCGGCGCCGGGGCCGACAATATCCGCAACGTCACCGCCACGCCCACCAGCGGCTTCGACCGCGACGAGCTGATCGACGTCCGTCCCTACGCCCACGCCCTGCACCACTATATCCTCAATCACCGCGACCTCTACGGCCTGCCGCGCAAGTTCAACATCGCCTTCGACTCCGGCGGCGCCATCTCCACCGCCGCCGACACCAACGACATCGGCTTCTTCGCCGTCCGCCTGACGGAGAAATCACTGTCCACGGTATCTTCTGGAGGCGGGGTGCCCTCACCCCGCATTGAGCCCGGTCTCTACTTCCGCTGCGAGGTCGGCGGCATCTCGGGCCACAAGGATTTCGCCCGCGACACCGGCGTGCTGTTGCGGCCCGGCGAACTGGTTCCCGTCGCCGCCGCCATGCTCCGTGTGTTCCGGGAGAATGGCGACCGCACCGACCGCAAGAAGGCCCGCCTCAAGTATCTCCTGGAGAAATGGGGCGGCTTCCCGCGCTTCCTCGAGGAAACCCAGAAGAAACTCGCCTTCCCGCTCGTCTATGCCCCCCGCGAGTGCGGCGAACCCCGCCGCCCGGTGCTGAAGCACGGCCACCTCGGCGTTTACAAGCAGGCGCAGCCGGGGCTCAACTATGTCGGCATCGGGGTGCCCGTCGGCCGCCTGACCGCGAAGCAGATGCGCCGGATCGCCGACCTCGCCGACCATTACGGCACGGGCGAGATTCGCCTCACTGTCTGGCAGAGCCTCATCATTCCCCATGTGCCCGACGCCTTTTGCGCCACGCTGGTCCGCTCGGTGGAGAGTCTGGGCTTTTTCACGGCGGCCCATGCCACCGCCGGCTGTGTCATCGCCTGCACCGGCAGCAAGGGCTGCAAATACGCCGCGGCCGACACCAAGGGCAATGCCGTCGCCCTGATGAGCCACCTGCGCCAGCGCGACCTCGGTCTCGACCAACCCGTCAACATCCACCTCACCGGCTGCGCCCACTCCTGCGCCCAGCATTACTGCGGCGACATCGGCGGCGTGGCCACCAAGCTCGCCGACGGCCGCGAGGGCTACCACGTCGTCCTCGGCGGCGGCATGGATCAGGAGCAGGGTATCGCCCGTGAGATTTTCCGCGGCATCGGCGCCGACGAGCTGCCCGCCCTCGTCGAGAAGGTGCTCGTCACCTACCGCGACCGCTGCACCACGGGCGAGACGTTCGTCCAATGGACACGCCGCCACAGCGTGAAAGAAATCCAGGAGCTGCTCTCGTGATGAACTCGCCCGTTCCCCTCATTCCGGATAACGCGCCGTTCTCGTCCGAGCAACGCGCCTGGCTCAATGGCTTTCTCGCCGGCGTCTTCTCCCGTGCCGCCGGCGCCCCGGCTGCGCCCGCCGCCACCCAGGTCCTCGCGCCGCTCACCATTTTGTTCGGTTCGCAGACCGGCACGGCCGAGAGCCTCGCGAAGAAAATTGCCAGGGAGGCCGGCAAGCGCGGTTTTGCCGCGACGGTGCTCGACATGGCCCAGGCCGACCTCGCCCGCCTCGCCGGCGAGCAGAACCTGCTCGTCATCACCAGCACCTACGGCGAAGGCGAGCCGCCGGACAACGCCAAGGCGCTGCACGCCGCGCTCAAGGCCGCCGGCGACCGCCCGCTCACCAGCGTGCGCTTCTCCGTCTGCTCCCTCGGTGACACCAACTACGCCCAGTTCTGCCAGTGCGGCAAGGACCTCGACGCCCAGCTTGAGCGTCTCGGCGCCACCCGCGTGACGCCCCGCACCGACTGCGATCTCGACTACGAGGCCCCGTTCACCGCCTGGCTCGACGCCGCGCTGACGGCGCTCGCGCCCACTTCGGCCTATCCAATCGAAAATCCGGAATCCGAAATCGAAAATGCTCCCGAAGCGGAGTCCGGCTATTCGAAGAAAAATCCGTTCCCAGCCACGGTTTTAACCGTGAGAAACTTAAATGGCCCCGGCTCGGCCAAGGAGGTCAACCATGTGGAGTTTTCCCTCGAGGGCTCCGGGCTGACCTACGAGGCCGGCGATGCCCTTGGCGTCATCCCGCACAATTGCCCGGACCTCGTGGCCGGGGTACTGACGGCGCTTGGTTGTGACGGCGAGGAGGCCGTGCCAACCCCCGCCGGCGAGCTGCCGTTGCACCGGGCCCTCACGGAGTATTACGACCTCGGCAAGCCTTCGGCTGAGCTACTGGCTTTGGTGGAAGGGGCTTTACGCCCCGACGTTGCACCGGAGCCGGGGTCTAAAGCCCCTCCCACCCTCACAGCCCAAGCTCCTCACCACGTCATCGACGCGCTTCTCGCCGCCCCGACCAAGCCCTCCCCGGCAGCCTTCGTCGGCGCGCTGAAAAAGCTCCAGCCGCGCCTCTACTCCATCTCCTCCTCGCCCAAGGCCCACGCCGGGCAGGTTCATCTCACCGTCGGCGCCGTGCGCTACGAAAAGGACGGCCGGCCCCGCAAGGGTGTCTGCTCCACCTTTCTCGCCGAGCGCGGTCTGGCGACGGGCAAGGTCGGGGTCTTCGTTCACTCCAACCAAGCCTTCCGCCCGCCCCACAGCGGGGACACGCCGATGATCATGGTCGGACCCGGCACGGGCATCGCCCCGTTCCGCGCCTTCCTCGCGGAACGCAAGGCGGGCGGCGCCACGGGGAAAAACTGGCTCTTCTTCGGCGACCAGAAGGCTTCGGCCGACTTCCTCTACCGCGAGGAACTGTCCGGCCTGCAGGAGTCCGGCGTGCTCACCCGGCTCGACCTCGCGTTCTCGCGCGACCAGGCCGAGAAGATCTACGTCCAGCACCGCATGCTTGAGGCCGCCGCCGAACTCTACGCGTGGCTCGAACAGGGCGCGCATTTCTACGTCTGCGGCGACGCCTCCCGCATGGCCAAAGATGTGGACACCGCCCTGCACCGGGTCATCGAGAAGGCCGGCGGCAAGTCCGCCGAGACGGCCGCCGCGTATGTGCAGGCCTTGAAAACCGCGAAGCGCTACCAACGCGATGTTTACTAGGATCACGCCCCATCGGCCCTATGTGTCCCATAGGCCCTATCCTGCATAATGGTCGCCCCGCGCCAGCCCCCGCTGCTCGCCCTGGTTGACGAGCTTCTGGCCGAACAGGGCCAGTTGCAGACGCCTGTCGTCCACGCCAGCCGCGCTTACGATCGTGCGGCCTCAGGCCTTCAGCGTTCAGCTTTCAGTCCTCAGCTGATTCCACTTTCCGCCCCCGGTCCGGGCGAGCAATACGCCTTCGAGGTGGATCTCGACTCCTGCACCGGCTGCAAGGCCTGCGTCGTCGCCTGCCATTCGCTCAACGGCCTTGATGACGATGAGGCCTGGCGCGACGTCGGATTCGTGATCGGCGGTTCCCGGGCCGCGCCGTACCAGCAGACCGTCACCACCGCCTGCCACCATTGCGCCGATCCTGGCTGCCTCAACGGCTGCCCGGTGCTCGCCTACGAGAAGGACCCCGTCACGGGCATTGTCCGTCACCTCGATGACCAGTGCATCGGCTGCCAGTATTGCATTCTGAAATGTCCGTATGACGTGCCGAAATACAACGAGCGCCTCGGCATCGTGCGGAAGTGCGACATGTGCCAGCAGCGGCTCGGGGTCGGCGAGGCCCCCGCGTGCGTCCAGGCCTGTCCCACCCACGCCATCAAGATCATCAAGGTGGAACTGCATGTGGGCGTGGCCGACACATCCCAGTTCCTCTCCTCGGCCCCCGATCCTTCCTACACCCAACCGACCACGCACTATGTCGGCAAGCGGCCTGTGCCGCTGGATGTTCGTCCGGCCGATGCCGCGATGCTCCGGCCCCAGCCGCCGCACTGGCCGCTGGTTGCGCTCTTGATGCTGATGCCGATGGCCGTCGGTTGTGGCGTGGCCGACAAAATCCTTGATCTGAAGACGCCCGCGCTGGCCGTCAGTGGTTGGGTGGCCGGGGCCGCGGGACTCGCCCTCGCCGGCCTGCACTTGGGCCAGCCGTTGCGGGCGTGGCGGGTGTTCCTCGGCCTGCGCAAATCCTGGTTCAGCCGCGAGGCCGTTGTCTTCGGCCTGTGGTTCCCGCTCGCCACGGCCTATGTCGCGGTGCGGCTCGGCTGGCTGCCGTTGCCGGCCGGCCCGGCGCGTTCGACATTGGCGGCAGGTACGGCTATCTTGGGCGTGTTAGGTCTCTTCTGCTCCGTCATGATCTATGCCGACACCCACCGCGTGTTCTGGCGCCTGGCCAACACGGCGCCGCGTTTCTTTGGCAGCGCCGTGATCCTTGGCCTGGCCGGAGCGCTCACGGCCCCGGGTGCGCCGTTGGCCCTGGGTTACGCCATTGCCGTCGCCACGATCCTGAAGCTCGCGTTTGAGGCCGGCGCCCTGACCGCCCTCGCGGACGCAGACGACGGCACATCACCTCCCGCCCGCCAGACCGCCCTGTTGCTGACCGGTCCGCTCCGCCACGCGAACGAGCTGCGCGTCATCGCCGCGCTCCTCGGAGGCATTTTGCTGCCGTTCATGGTGGCAAGCGGAACGGCCCCGGTAGTGGCGGCCTGGCCGGCGCTCATCTTTGCCCTCCTCGGCGAACTGGCCGAACGTTATCTTTTCTTCCGCGCCGTGGACGCGCCCAAGATGCCGGGCCAGCCCGACCCGGGCCGGGGAGGCCACGCATGAGCTCCCTCGAGGACCTCCTGCTGGCCCGCACGGGGCCCATGACCAGCGAGCTTGTGCAGCGCCCGGGTGATTTCGGACTGGGCAAGGTGCCGGCCCGGCTGGCCCCCGCCGGCACGGCGAAGTCCATCTGCGGTTTCTGCAGCACGGGCTGCTCGCTCAAGATCCACCTCAATGCCGACGGCGAAGCCATCAACCTCACGCCCGATCCGGATCACCCGGTCAACCTCGGCATGGCCTGTCCCAAGGGCTGGGAAGCACTCACGCCCCTCGCCGCCGATGACCGGGCCCGGACCCCGCTGCTGCGCGACGTCAAAGGGATACTCCAGCCCGTGGACTGGAACCAGGCCCTGACTGTCTTCTGCGCCAAGTTGAAATCCATCCAGGCCGCCCACGGCGCGGGGGCTGTCGCCGTGCTGAGCACCGGCCAGATCGTGATGGAGGAAATGGCCCTGCTCGGCGCCCTCGCGAAGTTCGGCATGGGCGTCGCCGACATCGACAGCAACACACGCCAGTGCATGGCCACCTCGCACGTCGCCTACAAGCAGTCCTACGGCTTCGATGCACCGCCGTTCACCTATGCCGACTTCGAGGAGAGCGATGTGCTGGTCTTCGTCGGCGCCAATCCCTGCATCGCGCATCCCATCATGTGGCAGCGGGTGATGCGCAACCGGCGCAATCCCGCCATCATCGTCGTGGACCCGCGCCGCACCGAGACCGCCATGGCGGCCACCCTGCACCTGCCCGCCCGGCCCAAGAGCGACCTCACGCTGCTCTACGGTCTCGCCCGGGAACTCATCAAACGCGGCGCGGTGGACCCGGGGTTCGTCGCGGAGCACACGACCGGCTTTGCCGAGTTCGCCCGCTTCATCGAGGCCTTCACGCCGGAGCGCGTCGTCGCCGAGAGCGGTGTAACCCTGGCGGATTTCATGCGCACGACCGAACTGATCGCGCGGCCCGGGGCGCGGGTCTCCTATTGGTGGACGATGGGCGTCAACCAGAGCCACCAGGCGACCCGCACCGCGCAGGCCCTGATCAACCTCTCCCTCATGGCGGGGCAGATCGGGAAACCCGGCACCGGGGCCAACTCCATCACCGGCCAGTGCAACGCGATGGGTTCGCGCCTGTTTGGCAACGCCACCTCGCTCATCGGCGGCTACGATTATGCCAGCGAGGCGCACCGACAGCACGTCGCCGCGATCCTCGGCCTCGACCCGAGCCTCATCCCGTCGCAGGCCAGCCGCGCCTATGACCGCATCCTCGATGCCGTCGAGACCGGCGAGATCCGCGCGCTCTGGATCATCGCCACCAACACCGCCCATTCCTGGGTCAACTCGGGCAAGTTCGCGCGGCTTCGCGACCAGCTCGATTTCCTCGTCGTGCAGGACATGTACGCCACCACCGAAACCGCCCGGCAGGCCGATCTCGTGCTGCCGGCCGCGGGCTGGGGCGAGAAGGACGGCGTATTCATCAACAGCGAGCGCCGGCTCGGCGTGGCCCGCAAGGTCGCCCGCGCCCCCGGCCAGGCGCTGAGCGACTTCGCCATCTTCAAGCTCGTGGCCGAGGCCTGGGGCTGCGGCCCGATGTTCGCCCGGTGGACCTCCCCCGCCGCCGCCTTCGAGATCCTCCAGGAGCTCTCCCGCGGCCAGCCCTGTGATTTCTCCGGCATCAGGGACTACGATCACATCGAGAGCAGCGGGGGTCTGCAATGGCCGTTCACCGCGGCGGACGCCGCGAAGGAAAAGCTGAATGCTGAAAGGCTGAAAGCTGAAGGTTCAGCCATTCAGTCCTTCAGTTCTTCGGCCCTTTCCGAGCGTCGCCTCTTCACTGACGGGAAATTCTACACGCCCGACGGCCGGGCGAAATTCCTCTTCGACGAACCCGTCCCCTTGCCCGAACCGCCCGACGCCGACTACCCGTTTCTGCTCAACACGGGCCGCGGTTCCTCGGCGCAATGGCACACCGGCTCCCGCACGGACAAGAGCGCCGTCCTGCGCAAGCTCGCCCCCAACCTCCCGTGGATCGAACTCAACCCCGCCGACGCGGCCCCGCGCGGTATCGTCACGGGTGACCGCCTCGCCGTCCGTTCCCGTCGCGGCTCGACCACCGCGCTGGCCGTCGTGACGCCGATCGTGCAGCCGGGGCAGGTTTTCATGCCGATGCACTTCGCCGAGGTTAATGTGCTGACATTCCCCGCCTTCGATCCACACTCGCGCCAACCCGCCTACAAGGCCAGCGCCGTGGCGGTCTCGCGTCTTCCAAAAACTTGAACCGCGAATCCCCTGAATTTTCCTCACGCCAAGGGCGCAAAGGCCGCCACGGAGCCAGCCAGTCCTTTGCGCCCTTGGCGTACTTTGCGTGAGGCAACTCTATTTTGTAGCGTGCCTCTTTCTGATTAGCGCCTATTAGTTTTCATTAGTGGTTACCTCCTTCTGAAAACGTCATGCCCCCGATCGCCCTCACCGCCCTCGCCCTCCACCGCATTTACGTGTCGGACGGGCACAGCTATGTTGGCCGGCATGGTCTCGGTTCGGCCAAATTCCAGATCCGGGAGGTGGATACCGTGGAGTGTGTCACCGGCCGCGGCCTGCGCGGCGACCGCTACTTCGACCACCAGGAAAACTACAAGGGCCAGGTCACGCTGTTTTCCTCGGAGGTCTTTGGGGAACTCTGCCGCGCCTTGAATCTGCCGCAGGCCAGTCCGGCCGCGCTGCGCCGCAACCTGATCGTCAGTGGCACCGACCTGAACGAACTCATCGGCCGCCAGTTTGAACTGCAGGGCGTACGCCTCGAGGGGACCGAGGAATGCCGTCCCTGTTACTGGATGGACGAGGCCATCGGCCCGGGCGCCAACGACTGGCTCAAGGGCCGCGGCGGCCTGCGGTGCCGGATATTGTCCGACGGCTGGCTGCGGACCACCGCGGCATGATTCCCGCCGGCCAGTTGACCGGGGCGGTGCTGGCCGGGGGCGAATCACGCCGCATGGGTCGCGACAAGGCGACCCTGGTCGTGGGCGAGATTCCTCTCTGGCAGCGGCAGGTGAATCTCCTGCGCTCTGCCGGGGCCAGCCTTGTCGGTGTCGTGCGCCGGCCCGGGCAGCCCCCGCTGCCCTTGCCCGCCGACATTCCACTCTGGCAGGATGCGGTGTCGGGCATCGGCCCGTTGGCCGGTCTGCACGCCGCCCTCACTACCTGCCGGACTCCGTGGCTGGCCGTGGTCGCCACCGACCTGCCTCGCCTGGAGGCCGGATGGTTTCAGTGGCTCGCGGGTTTATGTTCTCCCGGACGCGGCGCGATGGCGCGCTTGCCCGACGGGCCGTTTGAGCCGCTGGCGGCGATCTATCCCAAGGCGGCGCTGGCCGAGGTCACCCGCCGGCTCGCCGGTCCGGAGTATTCACTGCAGTCCCTCGCCGCCTCCCTGGTCGCGCAACAGCACTTGATCACCGTGACGGTGCCGGAGGCCGACCTCAGGCAGCTGGAAAACTGGAACACCCCGGCCGAGGCCGGTTAGGAATCGAAACCGAGCGCCTTCTCGACGGCACCGTAAGTGATTCGGCCGTTGCGGGTGTTTACTCCCATGGCGAGGCCCTTGTGCTCGTTCAGGGCACGCTCCACTCCTTTCTGCACCATCATGGCGACGAAAGGCTCGGTGGCCTGGGTGAGGCCCATCGTGGAAGTGCGGCCGACCAGCGCCGGCATGTTGGGCACCGCGTAATGGATGACCCCGTGCTCCTGATAGGTCGGTTTCTGGTGGGAGGTCGGGCGGATGGTCTCGATGCATCCGCCTTGGTCGATGGCGATATCCACGATCACGCTGCCGGGGCGCATTTGCGCGACCATGGCCTTGGAAACGACAATGGGCGCCTTGGCTGCGGGGATGAGCACTGCGCCGACGAGCAGATCGGCGTCGGCGACCTCGGCCTCCATGTTGGCGGGGTTGGACATCAAGGTGATGACCTTGCCGCGATACTCCTGGTCGAGGATTTCCAGCTTGCGCGTGTCGAGGTCCAGCACGGTCACCCGTGCGCCCATGCCGGCGGCCATGCGGACGGCATGCGCCCCGGAGTTGCCCGCCCCGACTACCACGACGTGACCCGGTGCCGTGCCGGGAATGCCGCCGAGCAGCACACCCGATCCGCCCAGCTGCGACTGCAGGAAATAGGCCCCGGTCTGGATCGAGAGCCGGCCGGCAATCTGGGACATCGGCTTGAGCAGCGGAAACTGGCCGTCCGATCCCTCGACCGTCTCGTAGGCGATGCCGAGGATGCCCTTGCGGCAAAGTTCCTTCGCCAGCTTCGGACCGGCGGCCAGGTGCAGGTAGGTGAAGACTGTCTGCCCCTGCTGCATCAGGTCGTATTCGGCCTCGAGCGGCTCCTTGACCTTGAGGATCAGGTCGGCGCTTTTCCACACCTTGGCGGCGGACG
>JANMTJ010000298.1:0-3082 GCA_031390295.1 Oleiharenicola sp. | reverse complement strand
AGGATGAATGCGCCCCAATGGTTGTGGTAGATGAAGGTGGAAAAGAAATGCTTGTTGGGAGACGGCACCAAACCGAACCAAAGTCCTTTCGCCCCGACGAGTTTCTGGAAAGTACCGAACACGGCCAGCACCAAGGCATTCCCGGCGAGAAGAAACAACACTGAGCGCACCTGCCGGCGGCGTTGCAGCACGAGGAGGAGATTGAAGCTGGAAAGGACCAGTCCATTGAACTGCCAGAGTTCGCGCGCAGCCAATAATGGCCGGGCGGCGCTCGGCAGCCAGGGGATGGGATCGGCCAGTACCAGCGAGGATTCACCGGCGACCATGGCCTCGCGGAACCCGGGGTTGAACAAACTGACGATGACCAGCACATCGTAGAGCCAGAGTGGCCAGAGCCAGCGAACCGCAGGGTGGAACTTTTCACCTTCCGTCCGGCGGCGGCTCACGCAAGCCCACAGGAAAAGCAGCATTCCGCCGGTGCCCCACCAGACAATGACCTGCCGGGCCCAGGGGGCCTGGCCGCCGAAGGCCCACGAGGTAAACAGCAGCAACGCGCCAAATTGGAAGAGCACGAGTTTGTTCACCAGAGAGGAGCGGTGGGGCCGTACCGAAGCCGTTTCACCGCTGTTCATGGACAAGATGAAGGTAGAACTCATGCAACAACGCGGCGGCCTTGGCCCAGGAAAAATCCTGGCGGACCCACTCGGCGCCACGGCGCCCCATGGACTGCAGTACCGCAGGGCGTGTGGTGAGGGCGGAAGCGAGAGCGTTGCCGAACCCGGTCCACGGCACGCACCAGCCGCAATTGTTCACCCCGAGACCCGACCAAGGCGTGGTGTCGGTCACAAGCGCGGGCACACCGGCAGCCAGCGCCTCGGCGATGACCAGGCCGAAATTCTCCGAGTGCGAGGGCAGGATGAACAATGAGGCAATGGCGTAGGGCGGGGGATGGCCGGCGCTGTCGAACACGACGATCTTATCTGTCACGCCCCGGGCGGCGACTTCGGCTCGGAGTTCGGCGGCGGTGTAATCCTCGGGCAGCCCTGCGATGAGCAGCAGCCAGTCACCGCGCGGGGCGGATAACCAGAGATCGATGAGCTCGCGCACGCGTTTCTTGCGATGGAGGCGCGAATAAAACACCGCCACGGGCCGGGTCCGCGCGGCCGGGCAGAGCTCGAGCCATTTCGCGCGGGCCGCGGTTAGGGTGGCCGCATCTGGAATATCCACGCCGTTAGGTGAAACGCAGACCGGTTGGGTGAAGCCAAGCGCCCGGATGTCCGCTGCTTCCTCGGGGCTGGTGGCATGCCAGCCGGCGGCCTGGGCAAAGGCTCCCGGGTGCACAAGCAACTCGGCGAGAAGCTTGCGCCAGCGGCGGTGCCGGTAGGCCCAACCGCTCAGCATGCCACGCGGGGAAATGACCAGCGGGATCTCGCGACGGTGCGCCGCTTCCGTGGCATAGCGCAGGGGCAGCAGCCAGAGGGAATGATAGTGCACACAGTCAAACGGAGTGGTGAGCAGATGCTGTCGCAGGGCCGGTGAACGCGAGAGCCAGCGGGGGGTGATACGGGGGAAAGCCCGGATGACCGCGAGGTCGGAGGCGGCAGGGGTGAACGACCCAAGGGCCTCCTCGGTGGCGAGCAATTCAACCGTGTCGCCGCACCGGGTCA
Source organism: Oleiharenicola sp. (assembly GCA_031390295.1). Lineage (GTDB taxonomy): Bacteria > Verrucomicrobiota > Verrucomicrobiia > Opitutales > Opitutaceae > Lacunisphaera. Next base: position 1,415 of record JANMTJ010000298.1, on the reverse strand, counting down.
GGTGGTTGGCGAGGGCGCGCACCGACTTGGACGGGCCACCGTGCTGCTCCTCCAGGCTGGGCACGATATGGCAGACGCGCATCAGGAAATAACCACAACGACACTACGACACGATGCGATCATAGCACCACGCGCTTGATCCCATCCTTGAGCAGCACGGTGTTGAAATTGATGAGCAGGCCCAATCGCATGCTGGTCAGTTTCAGGTAAGTAAGCACCTGCGCCTGATGGATTGGCAGCAGCATCTCCACCGCCTTGAGTTCCAGAATGACCTGGTTCTCCACCACGACATCCAGTCTCAGGCCGGTCTCCAATGCCAGATCATCATAGATGATGGGAAGGGTCTGTTGGCTCCTAAAATGCAAGCCGGACTTCTTCAGCTCGTGAAGCAGGCACGTCTCGTAGACGGATTCAAGCAGACCAGGACCTAACTGACGGTGAACTTTGAACGCACATTCAATGGCGCCCGACGCGACCGATTCGGTTTCAAACGCAATGGGAGGGAGGGAATTCATCGTGGTGACATGGTGCCGTTGTGGTAAATATCAAGCGGGCAAAGATCGCTCGCGGATCGGCCGGCAGGGTGAGCCGAGGCAGACCTGCCGCGGCGGCAGGTCGCGGACCACGACGGAGCGGGCCCCGACCACGCTCAACTCACCCACGGTCACGCCGGGACCGACAAAGACATCGGCGCCGAGCCAGGCGTTGCGCCCGATCACAATCGGCTGGGTCACCAGTGGCATCGACCAGCGGGTGAAGTCATGCGTGCCCGCGCAGAGGTGGCAGTGCTGGCTGACATTGGCGCCGTACTCGAGCCGGATGGGGGCGAGATTGTAGAGATTGACCCAGGGTCCGACCATGCTGCGAGACGCCATCGAGAGCTTCCAGGGGAAGACGATCCGGGCGGTGGGAAAGATCACAACCGGGCCCTCGATGACTGCGCCGAAGCAGCGGAGCAGCCAGGCCCGGAAACCATGCCATGGGCGCGGACTCCAGCGGAAGAACGTGGATTGCACGGTCAGCCACAGCCAGCGGCGCAGGACCTCGGCCTTGGAGTAAGGAGTCGCGCAATCCTGTCCGAGATAGGGGGCGGGTTCGCTCACGGCGCGGAGGATGCCGGCTTTGCAGGGACGGTCAACCGTGCGAAGTCCTCGAGCAGGACGTCGGCATAGGAATGATAATCGTAATTCCGGGCGGTGGTACGGGCGGCGGTGGCGAACCGGCGGCGCGATTCCGGCTCGCGCAGGAGGCGGACCAGCGCCGCGGCGAAGCGGGAGGCCGCATCGGACGCCCGGTGGTCAAAGACGAGACCGTTGTCACCGTCCCGCACGAAATCAGTGAAACAGGCGAGTTGCGAGACCACCGGCACCGCGCCGGCGGCCATGGCCTCCACGACGGCGACGCCAAAGGTCTCG
>JANMTJ010000121.1:0-12469 GCA_031390295.1 Oleiharenicola sp. | reverse complement strand
CCAGCCCGGGATCAACGAGACGGCGAAGTCGAACGACACGATCGTGTGCACGGAGAGCACGAGCGGGGTCGAGATGCCGGCGAGGATCAGGTAGGCCATCTCGTAGTTGCTCCACTGGCGGTTGGAACCGCGCCAGCCCATGGCGAAGAAGCCGTAGATCCGCGCCCGCAGGATGTTACCCGCCGCCGTGAACCGGTCGCGCATCGTGCCGAGGTCGGGGATGAGGCCGATGTACCAGAACAGCACCGAGACCGTGCCGTACGTCGAGACGGCAAACACGTCCCACTCCAGCGGGGAGCGGAAGTTCTGCCAGATGCCGTTCGAGTTGGGGAACGGGAACAGCCAGCCGGGCGTGACCGCGAACCAGATGCGGCCGACGTGGAAGACCGGGAAGATGGCGGCGCAGACGACGGCGAAGATCGTCATGGCCTCGGCGGCGCGGTTGATGGACGTGCGCCATTTCTGGCGCAGCAGGCAGAGAATGGCCGAGATGAGCGTGCCGGCGTGGCCGATGCCGATCCAGAACACGAAGTTGACGATGTCCCACGCCCAATTGACCGGGTTGGCGTGGCCCCAGACGCCGACGCCCGTGGAAACAAGGTAGGTCAGGCCCGCGACGGTGAACGAGGCGATGAGGCCGGCGAGGCCGAAGCACCACCACCACCACACGGGGGTCTTGCCCTCGACGATGCCGCAAATCTTGTCGGTGATCCACTTGAAGCTGCGGTTGTGCTCCACCAGCACGCGGCGGGGAATGATGACCGGCTTGACCTCGGCCAGGATGGCCGGAGCGGGATGATCGGAAGCGTGGGCGGCCATTAGTGGTTCCCTCCGTGCTTGGCGGCGGGCTCTTCATGCCCGGCAGTGGCGCCATGGTCGGCGTGGCCGTTCTTCTGGTTGTACTCGACGCGGCTGAGCGGGAGCGCGGAATAGTCCGGCATGAGCGGGTTCGGGTTGCGGAGCTTGCCGAGGTAGGTCGTGCGCGGGCGGATGTTGAGGTAGCCGAGGACGGCATAGTCGCGCTCCTGGGCCTTGAGCTTCGAAACCGCGCTGTTCTCGTCCTTGATGTTGCCGAAGACGATGGCCTCGACCGGACAGACCTGCTGGCAGGCGACCTTGATCGTGCCGTCGGGAATCTCGACGTCACCGCTGGCGCCGGCCTTCCGCTTCTGGGTGATCTTGGCCTGCTGCACGCGCTGGACGCAATAGGTGCATTTCTCCATGACGCCGCGCATGCGCACGGTGACATCGGGGTTCTTCACCATCTTCACCAGCTCCGGCACGTCGTTCTGCTGGCCGAGCGGGCCCAGGTAGAGGGCGTCGGTGGCGCGCTTGTTGTAGTCGAAGAAATTAAAGCGGCGGACCTTGTAGGGACAGTTGTTCGCGCAATAGCGGGTGCCGATGCAGCGGTTGTAGGCCATGACGTTGACGCCTTCCTCGTCGTGCACCGTCGCGTTGACCGGGCACACGGTCTCGCAGGGCGCCAGTTCGCAGTGCTGGCAGGTCATGGGCTGCATCGAGACCTGCGGATCCTCGGGGAGGAGCTTGTTGCCCTCGGCGCCAAAGGCCTCGGCGTCGGCCTGGCCGTCGGAATAGTAGCGGTCGAGGCGGATCCATTGCATCTCGCGGCCGCGCATCACCTGGTCCTTGCCGACGATCGGGATGTTGTTCTCGGCCTGGCAGGCCACGATGCAGGCATTGCAGCCGATGCACGTGTTGAGATCGATCGACATGCCCCACTGGTGGATGCCGTCGAGGTTGGGCGTCTCGTAGAGGGAATTGCCGCGCGGGGTCGTGGTGGCGATGAACGCCGCCGACTTGTCTTTGTCGGCACCCAGCACGGCCGGCGTGTGCGACTCCATGCCGATGCCGTCCACGAACGCGGGGTTGGCCTTGAATTCGCTGTGGTTGGCCTCGCGCACGATGTCGCGGCCTTCCATCGACCAGTGCTCCTGGGTGTTCGCGAGCTTCATGCGTTCGCCGGTCTTCACCAGCTTGGCCCCGGTGGCGAAGCCCATGCCGTCGCTCGTGCGGACCGCGTAGGCGCTGAAGCCCGCCCCGGTGCCGATGTGACCGGAGACCTTGCGGCCGTAGCCCAGCGGCAGGACGATCGTGTAATTCGCCAGGCCCGGCTGGATGTGCACCGGGCCGCGCACGGTGCGGCCGTTCAGGTTCACCTCGTAAACGTGGGCGTTCTCCTTGCCCTGCTCATACTCCGCCTCTTCCTTGCGCGCGACCTGCAGCAGGCTGCCGGCGGGAACGATGCCGAGCTCCTTGGCGAGGCGCGGGCTGACCAAAATGGCATTGTCCCAGGCGATCTTCGTCATCGGATCCGGGCATTCCTGCAGCCAGCCGTTGTTGGCAAAGCGGCCGTCGTCCATCTTGTGGTCGGTGGCGAAGCGGACCTCGAGGTTCTCGAGCGAGAGCGGGACCAGCGCCGGGTTTTTCGCCAAGGCGGAGCCGGAACGCTGCGGATCGAAGGCCACGCTGACCGGCTTGTAGGCCGAGTCGGCGAGCTGGCCGTCGTGGAGGAATTTTTCGAACGCTTTCTTGCTGTCGCCACTGGCCAGACGGGCGATGGTGGCAAAGACCTGGGCGTAGGCGTCAGGGGTGGTCTCGCCGGCCAGACGGGCGAGCAGTTCGACCTCGGACAGGCCGTTGAAGAGCGGCATGATCATCGGCTGGACCGGTACGATCGTGCCGTCCACCGTGCGGGCATCGCCCCATGACTCGAGATAATGCGTCGCCGCGAGGTGCGTGCCGGCCAGGGCCGAGGTCTCGTCCTGGTAGTAGCCATAGCGGATGACCTCGGGCACCGACTTCAGCAATACGCCGAAATCAACATCGGCGGGCGCATTGTAGGCGGGATTGCCATTAAGGACGAAGAGGGTCTTGACCGAGCCGCCCTTGATGGCGGTGGCGAGGGCGGCAAGGGTGGAAGCCGTCGTCGGCTCGAGGGCGACGAAGTCGAGGGTCTTGCCCAGGTTCCCGAGCTTGGCGTTGATCGCGTAGGCCAGCACATGGACCTGCACGGGCTGGTGCGCCCCGGCGACCACGAGGCTTTCGCCCTTGTGCTGCAGCAAATCCTCGGCGCATTGCTCGATCCACTTCGCCTGATTCGGGAAATCAAGACCCTGCGCCAGCGGGGCAAACATCTCGGTGCCGAGGACTTTGTTGGCCAGGGCGGCGGTGAAGGCGAGCAGGTGGCTGCTGGCGAGGCGCAGGCGGTGGTCGGCCATGCTGCCGGTGAGGGAGAAACCGCTTTCCGCCACGTAGAGGCGGTTCATCGGGTCGGTCGGTTTGGTCACGCGGCGACCCTTGGCGAACTCACGGGCGTAATAGAGCGAGCCGGCCTCGGCGTGGAAGAAATCGGCATCGATGCTGACGATGCGCTTGGCCGCGGCCAAGCGGTAGAGCGGCTTGACGATCTGCCCGAAGGCGGCCTGCGCGGCGGCGACGGGCGGCTCGTCCTGCACGGGCTCGTATTCCGCCCAGATGGCGCGGGGGAATTCCTTCTTCAGCCTGGCGACCAGGCGGGCGCGCGTGGGCGAGGCCGATTCATCGGCGAGAAAAGCCAGGCCTTCACCGTTGCCGGTGTAGGTCTGGTGGATTTTTGCGAGGAGATCGTTGACAGCGACGACATCGAGCGTCTTGGCGCCCTGGGTGTGGGCCGTGGCGCGCTCGGGATCGTAGAGATCGAGCACCGAGGCCTGGGCGAGGAGCGAGCTGGCACCGCCGTGCGGCAGGTAGCTGGGGTTGCCCTCGACCTTGGTCGGGCGGCCCTGATGGGTTTCGGCCAGGAGCGGGATGGCCGACTTGCGCAGCGGCATCGCCGTGGCGAAATAAAGGGGCAGGCCGGGGACGATGTATTCGACCGATTTGCCGTAGGGCAGGATGTGCTTCTCGGGGCGGCGGCAACCGGCGAGGCCCAGGCCACCGAGGGCAAACGAGGCTGCCATCAGCCGCATGAACTGGCGGCGGTCCACCCCGTCCATGCCGGCGGCGCCCTCGGGGAATTCGCGGGCCAGGTGCTCGCGGAAACCGGGCGTGTCAGCCAGCTCGTCGAGGCTGCGCCAGTATTTCGGGCCGGTCAGCTCGCGTTGCGCGGGGGCGGAATGATCAAATTTGCGTTTCATCAGCGATGGCAGCCGGAGCAGCTTTGCGGCGGCATGACTTTCCAGTTATGGACGAAATCCTGTGCGGTCTTGAGGCCTGCGGGGCCCTGGTCGGCCAGGCGCTTGGAATCGAGATTGAAGACATCCTTCGGGTCGCGGATGCGGGAGGCGGGGTCGCGGTGGCAGTCCAGGCACCAGCTCATGCTGTGGGGCTGGTCTTGGCGGACGACCTGCATCTCGTTGACCTTGCCGTGGCACTCGACGCAGCTGACGCCGCGACTCACGTGCACGGAGTGGTTGAAATACACGTAGTCGGGATTCGAGTGGATCTTCACCCACGGGACCGGGTCGCCGGTCTGGTAGCTTTGGCGGACCACCTCGAGCAACGGGCTCTGGGGCTTGATCAAACTATGGCAGTTCATGCAGGTCTGCGCAGCGGGCACGCTCGAGGTGGCGGATTTCTCGACGGACACATGGCAGTAGCGGCAATCCATGCCCAGCTGGCCGGCATGCAGACTGTGATCAAAGGGCACCGGCTGGACCGGCTGGTAGCCGACGCGCAGGTAGGCCGGCGTAGCGTAGTAAGTGATGCCAGCCGCCGCGACGCCGCCCAGAATGCCAAGAAAGATCAGGATCTGCAGGGGCAGAGCATTGGCCGATTTCGGGAAAATCTTGGACATAGGGTGGCTGACGGAATTCGCTGAACGGAGAGGGGGTGGCTGGCAAGCCCTCAGGCAAAGCGAAGCAGGCTAACAGGCGGGTGGTGTGCGGTGGAAAATACGCCCCGAGCAAAGAAGGCGTCAGGGTAATGTAAAACAAATTTTCCCGTCGACCCCCACCAAAGCCGATTATTAGCCAAGTCAACCCCCTGAGTTACTCCGCTAATCGCGAATCAGGGCGGCCATACGGCTCCGCCGGCCAGCTGAGCCGCTGCTCGATTGGCCCGTTCGAGTAACATCAGAAGCCAAGCCAGGTCGTTCGGCTTGGTGACCCCGCCATCAGGGTAAATCAAGCCGACGCCGGCAATATTTTTCCAGCTCAGTCCCCAGTTCCGCAGCCGTGCGCTGGTCGGTTCGCACCCGCAGGTCATGACCGGTTGACTCCTCAAATATCGAATTCACCCCGGTGAACAGGGGAAGGTTTCCCGCAGCTGAGCGCAGGTAGAGACCCTTGGGGTCGCGCTGCTGGCAAATCGCCAATGGCGCATCCACCCAGATGAGATCCAGCCTATCCCGGCCGATAATTTCCTTCGCCAGTTGCCGCAAGCTCTCGCGTGGCGTGATGAAAGCGGCGATCACCACCTGCCCCTGCGTCACCGCTAGCTTGGCCAACTCCGCCGCCCGGCGGATGTTCTCGGTCCGCGCCTCGTCGGAAAATCCCAGATCCCGGCAAAGTCCGGCCCGCAATTCATCGCCATCCAGCAATAACACCGGTTGACCCTGGCTCCGCAGCTTCTCCGCCAAGCCCAGTGTCAGCGTGGTCTTGCCCGCTCCACTCAGTCCGAAAAACCAGAAAACGTGCCCCGGGTACATCTGCTCAAATGACAAATTCCCCGTCACGCATCGGTTTGATCTCATCGCAACGGTTGGCGATGTCCGGGTTATGCGTCACGAGGACGACCGCCTGGCCGTTTTCCTTGGCCAGACGGGTCAGCAGGTCGAAAACGATACCCGAATTCTTGGCGTCGAGGTTGCCGGTGGGCTCGTCGGCCAGAATGATGGCCGGTTGGTTGGCCAGGGCGCGGGCGATGGCCACGCGCTGCTGCTCGCCGCCGGAGAGCTGGGTGGCGAGACGGTGGGTCTTGTCGCCCAGGCCGACGTCATTCAGCAGGGTGCGGGCCCGGGCCGCCATCTCGAGTTCAGTGAGCCGGCCCAACTTGCGCATGGGCATCATGATATTGTCCAGGGCGGAAAACTCCTGCATCAGGAAGTGAAACTGGAAGACGAAACCGATGTGCTCGCCGCGGGCCGCCGTGCGCTGCGCATCGCTGCTGCTGGACATCAAGTGGTCACTGATCCAGATCGACCCGGAGTCCGCCTGGTCGAGCATGCCGAGGAGATAGAGCAGCGTGCTCTTGCCGCAACCGGAAGGGCCGACAATCGCCGTGACATTTCCCCGGCGGGCCTCGAAGGAGACGCCGCGCAGCACATGCACCCTGCCCTCCCCCTGGCCGAGATAGCGGTGGAGATTCTCGCAACGCAGGGCGAGGCCCTCGATCGGCGAGGGAGAAGGGAGAAGGGAGGAGGGAGAAGGGACGGATTTGCTCACGAGAATTTGGTTTCGCGGACCCTGATATAGGCCCCGAGCTTCCGGGATAGCAAGCGGGCCTCCTCGATCATATCGGTGGCGGTTTGGTCGGCCAACAACCTGACCCGCCGGGCCAAGTGCAATTGGGAGCGAACCTCACCACAGGAACCTTTGGCGTAATACAGAAATCGGATGAAGTCCGCATTCGAATCCCGCTCGTAGCCTTCGGCAATATTGGAGGAAATTGAAACCGCAGCCCGTTGCACCTGATCCCGAAGCGAGAACTCCCGGCTCGCCTCGAACGCCGTGTAAACCGCCGCAGCCAGGTCGATCGCCAATTGCCAGACTTGCAGATCCTCAAAGCCTTCGATTTTGCCCTGTTTCATGTTGGTGGCTCCTTTGTTGATTTCTTTCCGTTTCCTTCCTCCCTTCTCCGTGCTCCATTCTCCTTGTGACGGCTCCGCCGTCACTGCGATGTGCCGCGAATGATGTCACCGGGTTCGAGGCGCGCCGCGCGGCGCGCCGGGATGATGGCCGCGGTCATGACCACCACGGCGGCGGTGAGCGTCCCGATCACATAGTGCCAGATCGTCGAATGCACCTGGAAGGTGTCGGCGGAGAAAATACCCCGGATCTTGATCGGGAATTTCGAGACGGCGTAGGTCACACTGTAGCCGAGCGCCCAACCGCCGATGGTGCCCAAGACCAGCACGATGGCACCCAGCCAGATGAAGATCCGGGCGATATCCTGCCGGGTGTAGCCCATGGAGCGCAAAATCGCGATCTCCTTGGTCTTTTCGATCACGATCATGGCGAGGGTGTTGAACATGCCCAGGCCTGAGATCAAAATGATGGTCGAGACCGTCAGTGCCGCGGAAATCTGCAGCGCGTGGAAGGCCTGCAGCCAGCTTTCTTCCCGCTCCTGCCAGCTCTTGGCCCCATGCTTGAGTACCTGCTCCATCTGCTGGGCGTCTTGCGGAGCGCGCTCGCGGTCGAAGAGCGCGACCTGGATGAAGGAGGCTCCGGTGGTCTTTTTCAGCAGGGATCGGGCCTCCCCCAGGTGCATGTAGATCCGCACGCGGTCGATGTCGCTGACCCCGGTGGTATAGATGCCCGCCAGACGGTAGCGGCGTTGCTCGGTGCCAGCCCGCAAGATCAGCGAATCACCCACATTCAGGCCGAGGCGCTCGGCCAAGACCTTGCCCATGAGAACGCCCTGCGGGGTGGTCCGGAAAGCCTCCAGACTCCCACTCCCCCGTTTTACCTGCGCGGCCAGTTCGGACACGGCCAGATGGTCCTCCAGCCTGAAGCCAAAGACTTTGGCGGTGTCGTTCTTGAACGAGCTGTCAGCAATCACGGAGCCTTCCACGACGGTCGATACCCCCGAGACATTCCGGAATTTTCGCAGCGCCTCCATCATGACGTCAGGCTCCTCGACTCCCTCGACATACTTGCGGGCCTCGCGCGGGGTTTTCACCTCGAACTTGCTGTCGGCGTGCGCCCCGGTCGCCACCATGAAGAACATCGTGGCCTGGACCTTGTCCTCGATGCGGATCGCGCCATTCGTGCCGAGGATGGTCTTGACGAAAAACTCCTCAAAACCGCTGGTCTGCGCCTGGGTCACGATGAAGAAGCCCACGCCAAACACGATGCCGCTGAGGCTCATGAGCATGGAGCGCTTCCGGGCCGTCAGAAAGCGGAGGGCGATGCGAAGATTGGTGGACACTAGGGAGGGAGGAAGGAGCCGGGAGAAAGGAGAAGGGAAGAAGGAGGTGAAAGTGATATCGCAACGAGCAAAGTACTCAGAGGTATATAGTCTGTAATTGGTTGTCCTTTGTCAGTGGTTTGTTGTCCCTGCTCCCTACTCCATGCTCCTTGCTCCCGGGCTTCCGGCTCCTGCCGGAGCCTAATTCTCCAGCACGTCCGTGCGCACGCGCTCGCCCGAGTGGAAACGATCCTGCTGCTCGACAATTACCGCCTCGCCCGCCTCGACGCCTTTGAGAATCTCGACCTGACTGGCGCTGTCGTAGCCCTTCTCCACCTTGCGGAGCGCGACCTTGCCGCCCACGACCACATAGACGTAGTCGCCCACCAACGCGCGCGGGGGGATGACGACGGCATTGGTCCGCTCGGCGATGTTGATGATCACCTCGCCGGTGAGGCCGGGCATGACGACCTTGCCCTCGGGCAAGGCCACATCCAGGTATACCGAATAACGCTGGGTCGTGACATCGGCTGAGGGCAGTACCTTGGAAATGGTGGCCGGATACTGGTCGTTGCCGAAGGTCAGAAAACGTACCGAGGCGCGCTGGCCCAGCTTGATGGCGGCAAAATTATCTTCACTGAGCTTGGCCTCGATCGTCCGGCCAACGGAAATCAGCGTGGCAATCGGGGCATTGCTGCCGATCAAGTCGCCCACGCGCGCGATCACTCCCGTGACGACGCCATCCGTTGGCGCCGTGATGGTCATCTTGACCTTCTCGCGCTCCTTGGACTTGAGGCTGTTTTCCCAATTTTCAACCGCCAGCTTCAGATTGACCTCGTCGAGCACCATCTTCTGTTCCGCCTGCTGGTAGAGCCGGCGCTCCTTTTCGAATTCGGCGTAAGGGTAGGCCCCCGCCTTGGTCTGCCTTTCCAGGTTATCCAGTGTATCGCGCTTGTTCAGCACTTCGGCCCGCAGCGTTGAGCCCAGTTCGAACCGCTTTTTGGCCGCCACCAGCTCGTTCCGGATGTGTTCGATCTCCAGATCGACATCGCCGGAATCGATGACCACGAGTATGTCGTTTTTGAAAACGCGCCGGCCGATATCAAGCTCGCTGGAAATCACCCGGCCCTCGACCTCGCTTTTCAAAATCACCTCGAACTCAGCTTTCACCTCGACGGTGCCCGGTACGCTGCGTACGGCCTTGCCGCGGGAGGCGACGACGACCTGGGCCATCGGCCGCATGAGATAGCTGACCGCCATGACGACCGCGATCATCACGACGATGATCACACCCGCCCGCACCATCCATGGGTTTGTCGCCAGCTTAGCGTCCTTCATGTTATTTTGCCGCCAGATTGGTTAGCACGGGATCTTCCATCACCGTGCCGAGGAAATCACCGACGCTCAATAAGTAAGCCCGGCGGGTGCTGTAAGCGTTGATCTGGGCATCATAGAGGCTCAGCTTCGCCTGGTTGACTTCGGCTTCCGCTCGGACGCCACGATTGAATTCCTCATTCTTCGCCCGAAGGTTGCCTTCGCCTGAAACGAGCAACCGGTCGGTGATGGACATATCGCGGGCCGAGAAATCAGCCAGTTTCACCTGCGTCTGGGCGTCCTGCCCCAGCCGCTCGGTCAATTGCCGGTAGTCATTTTCCAGGATACGGCGGCGGGCGAGCGTATTGCGGGTGGCCGCGCTGGCAGCAAAACCATCAAAGATACTCCAATTGATCGAGAACCCGGCATAGAGCGAGGTCACTTTGTATTTCGCTCCGGAACCGAAGTAATTGTTCTGCTCATCCTGGCTCATGCCGGCGGAGGCATTCAGCTTGGGCCACAGCCTCGTCTTGGTGATCTCGTAATTGAGTTTCTCGACCTCCAATTGCTGCCGGAGAGTGGCTGCTTCCGTCGTGACCGGGTCCTTTTGCGCCAGAAATCCCGCCAACAGGTTGTTCAGACCGTTGGCATTGTAGGCGGCTTCCGGGATGCTGTCGGGAATATCATTGGTGGTGAAAGCCGAACCCAGGCCGGCCAGGCGGGCGAAGGAATTGGTGGTATTTTGCAGGTCAAAGTCGGCTCGTTCCGCTGCGATCTGTGCGCGCTCCGCATTGATGCGCACACTGAAGATTTCGGCGTCCGAGGTGACCTTCTTGGCCAGGCGATCCTCCTCCTGCTTCAACTGGTTGGCCGTGGTATCCCGATAATAGCCGGAGCGCGTGGCCGTCAGCTTAAGCAGGATCAGGCGCATGTATTCCCCGCGTAAAGACTGGACCAGCAAACGGTAGGCCTCGCGATATTGGCCTTGGGTGATGCTCTGCTGGATTTCGCCGATCTTGGCGTTGTTTTGCAGCGCGCCCCAGTGATACAAGGGCTGCGAAATACTGGCGGAATAGGGCGTCTTGGTGAGTGTGTAGGTGCTTGAGCTGGAACTGCCTGGGGTGTCGTAGAGCAGGGACTGCCTGTCCTTTGACTTATAGTAACTGTAGGAAGCCCCGACGCTCGGCAGCATGCCGGACCGTGCGGCAATCCGGTTGTTCTCCGCAATTTCCAGATCCAGCGCGCGGCTGAGCATCCGCGGTGACTGTTGGACGGCTTTCTTCAGGATGCCATCCAGCTGGGGGAACAGTTGTTCGGGCAGCACCGCGTCACCGGCCGGACCCGCCATCAAGGCCGCGGCAAACAGCGGCAGGGCCGCGAATAGTCTCAGGGTTTTCATGGGATTAATGCCTGACAGGCCGCCGGAAAGCCTGTGCCATGGCAACCAGTAAATTTTCCCCTTCCCCGCATGTACCGAGGCGGAATCTCCCGGCTGAATTGTCATGGCAATACGCTGAGCCAATTTGACCACGGATTGTCCTGATTGGATCAGGATAATACTTAATACCCCCAAGGTTTGATTCCCAATCCGTGTTTATCCGTGTAACCTGTCCTTCGAAGCTCAAAGAGCGAAGTAGGATCCGTGGTTAAAAATGCCTTGGTCGGTGTTCCTTCACCCCTTTCGTTTGCCTTGGTTTGGCGACGAATAACGCGCCAGCAACGGTGTTCAAGAAACAAGATTAAAGTTGGGATTTCTGAGGAGGCGGTTGAGCAGCACGGTGAGTTTGCGCATGACGGCGGTGAGGGCGACCTTGGCGGGTTTGCCGTTGAGGCGTAGCCGCTGGTAGAAGGCCTTCAGGATCTCATTGTGGCGGATGGCGGCGAGTGCCGCCATGTAGAGCACGCGGCGCACCGCGGCGCGGCCGCCGTGGATGTGGCGTTGGCCGCGGAACTGCCCGCTGTCGTGGTTGAGCGGCGCCACACCGACCAAGGCCGAGGCCTGGGCATCACCGATGCGGCCCAACTCGGGCAGCAGCGCCAGCACCGTGAGCGCTGTGACCCGGCCGACACCGGCAACCTGCGTCAGGCGCTCCGCCTTGGCCGTGAGCCCGGCATGAGCGGCGATATGCGCGTCGATCAGCCCGTCGAGTTCGGCCAGTTGCCTTTCCAGCTGCTTTTGCCGGGCCCGGGAGAGCTTCACCAAGGCCGGCACCGTCGCGTGCTCGCGCCGGTTGAGTTCGTCCGTGATGAGCGCCACGACTTCCTGCCGGGCGCGCACCAGCTCGGCAAACTCGCACTCTCCCTCGGCGGGCGCGGCTTGGGCGGCCGGGCGCAAGCGCTCGCCGTAGTCGCGCAGCACGGCGGCATCGATCGCATCGGTCTTGGCCAGCCGGCCGCAGGCGCGCGCGAAGTCGCGCACCTGCCGGGGATTGATGACGCTGACGGCGATCCCCGCCTGGTGCAGGGCGAGCACCAGCGCCCGCTCGTAGCCGCCGGTCGCTTCGCAGATCACGTGGACCGGCCCGAGCGGCTGGAGCTTCGCAATGAAGGCGACGTGACCTTGGGCGGTGTTGGCGGTGGACCAGGCTTGGTCAGGAAACTGGATTGCCAAGACGGGTTTGGCCACATCCACTCCGATGAACTGAGGGCAATCTTGAGCAGGCATAATCATCTCCTTCTTGTCAGGCGAGCTGACGACCTTCTGGCCGCCGCTCTGGCAACGGTTCGAGTTAATCGGCCAGCGCGCCCCGCGCCGCTCCGGCTAGCGCACGGAGTGCAACCTCCGAGAGCCAATCGAGCTGACGCGAGGCGGGGAGCAGCGGACGGCCGTCCGCTGCTCCCGGTCGCTGGCCAAGGGGAGCTTGCTTTATGCCTCTCCCCTTGGCCAGCAAACCTACAAGAACCAAGGACAAATACATGTGACCACAGAAGTGGACAACAGTGTGCTATTCGTGTCTTTCGTGGGCACTTGCCCTGGTCGCCTGTGGCGCCGCCGAAGGCGGGTAAACCTTGAGCGGTCTCGCGTCTCTCGCCTCCCTTTTAGTTGAGAGTTGAACGTTGGTCGTTGAACGTTCAGTCGTACCCCATG
>JANMTJ010000107.1:0-4217 GCA_031390295.1 Oleiharenicola sp. | reverse complement strand
CACAGCCCAAGACAAAGAAATTGCCCGACTACGGGGCAAGATTTCCGAATTGGAGAGGCAGCTCCAAATCCTGAGCGACACACCAGAAATTAGAATACCAAGAGAAGTAAGAAATAATCTGAGGATACTGAATTCGGCACTCGAGCAGTATTGCGTTAATAATCGGATCAAAGAGTGCAAATTTACAGATTTGGTTGGCCCGGGAAAGTATGTTGACGCAGTGAGGCAGAAAATCAGCGACGGTGAGAGATATGACGGGCTTCGTCTTGCGATTGATGAGCCCGAGTGGCGTATCACCACGAAGTCCGGAATCACGATTGTTTTTCAGCGACCTCCGTTCGACGAGAAATTCTGGAACCAACAATTCAAGAAATGAAAGGGCCGATCCAGTGCATCACAGACAACTCCGGGGCTTCGCCCCTCCGTGTCTGACTGCAGGCGTTCGGCAGAAGACATGAAAACACTGCATCTAGTTCTTTTCCTTGGCTTGGCGGCCTCGGCATTCGCGGCATCACCCGGCGTCTGGTATGACGGCGATAAGGAAGCACCGGACCGCCCCCACCAAAAAGCAAAGAAAGGATTCGGCGTTCAGTTACTGCTCACGAAAGACGAAACTTTCTTCAAAGCTTGGGAGTTGCCAACCCCGCCCAAGCTAGAAGTCGCGAAGACGGCAGAGGGAGGTGATTCAGTCTATTCAGTCCTCCTATTCTTCGGTGCCGGAAAAGATAAGTCCGGAAAGGCGAAGGTTACATTTTCCGGCCACGTTACAGCGCCCGACAGTAAAGTCCTGAAAGAGTTTAAAGATGTGGTCGCGCTAGATGGACCCTATCGAGGCAGTGAGTATGATTTGAGCCTTTCTGCAGCCTACGTTGGTTTCCAAATGGCAAAGAAAGAAGGGAAAGGCATCTATACACTTGAGATCACCGTCACGGACCACGTCAAAGATGTGAGCATTCCATTGATCCAGACGATCGAGCTGAAATGAAGAAGCCGAACAAGCGGCCAGAGCCAATGGCGGTGCTGCGCACCGCCATGGCTCATCCCTGAACGTTAGGAAAAAGACGACGCCTTGTCCGAAATCAGCTCGTTCATTCGTTGAGGTAGTGGTCGAAAATCCACCCCCATGAACAAACAGATATTCCTCAACGTCCCGGTCGCCGACCTGCCCAAGTCGATGGCCTTTTTCAAGGCGCTCGGCTATGCGCACAATCCGCAGTTCACCGGCGACACGGCCGCCTGTGTCGTCATCAGCGAGACGATCTCCGTCATGCTGCTGACGCATGCCAAGTTCCGCGAGTTCACCCCCAAGGCCATCTGCGATACGACCCGGGCGGTGGAAGTCCTGATCAATCTCAGTTGCGAGAGCCGCCAGGAGGTCGACGATCTCGTGGCGAAGGCCCTCGCCGCGGGAGGCGCGACCTACGACAAGGCGGAGGACTTTGGCTTTATGTATACGCACAGCTTTCTCGACCCCGACGGCCATGGGTGGGGACTCTTTCACATGAGCGCGCTGCCGCCGAAGCCATGATTTTGTGAAAAGAAGAGCCTAACCAGCCGATCAACGGCCCCGCCTCAACGAGGTAACGGACGTCCGAAGCCTTCACGGGTGGAGAGATCGCCCGGCGCGTCCTTCAACCTGCCGCGATACTTTGCCGTTGCGGCGGCAAAACTCATGACCTTGCGACGCGCCCCTTTCGCCACCGGACGGCCCGTGTGCCCGTTGCGGCGAGTGGAAGCTGTTTTGACCATGCTTTTCACGCCGGTAACCTGCTCAGCCCACCGGCCTAAACAAGAATTTTTGGGGCGGGCAGAAGGTCAGTTTGGCGCTACCTGCAAAGACTTGTGTAGGTCGGGGTTTACCCCCGACGTGTGGCGTTTGCGTGTCGGGCATAAAGCCCGACCTACATCACAACGGACGCACACCGTCTCGCTCCACCTACGGCCCCACCCGTTCCATCATCATCGTGAGAGTGACCTCACTCCCCCACGCCGATGGAGATCTTCCTTGTCGGACCCGACAGGTCGAACTTGACCTGCACGTCGGTCGTCAGCGCGTAGAAATGGGTCGGCGAGGCCGCATGCAGCACCACTTCGGCGCCTCCAATGGTAAGCGAAAGCAGGCCGTCAGGCAGCCGGCGGACCTTGATGATTTCCGATTTCCCGCGGGGGTAGTCGCCCGCGAGGGAATCAAGCAGCGCGTCGGGCAGCATGAACTCCGGATGCCGGTGCTGGCCCAGCTCACGCACCCAGATGTTGCGGAAGCGGACGGGATTGCCGTGGTCCTGGAAGGCGATGGGCAGGCGTTCAGGGTGCGACGTGTAGGGCGGGCGGCCGATCCACGGATCGGGTCCGGTGAATTCCACGTTGTTTTGCACGAGGACACCATTGTGGAAGACGGTGACATAGGCCTTCGAAACGAGCTTGCCCTCCGCGTCGAAGCGGGGCGCCGTCCAGATCATGTCGTAGGCCTGCCACTGGCCCGGGGGACGGGAGGCGTTCACCAGCGGGGGATATTGCCCGTAGATCGAGGCGGCCGAGCCGTCGGCGTAGGTCTTGTTGTCGTAGGAGTCCAGGACCTGGATCTCGTACCGGTTGAACCCGAAAAACACGCCGCTGTTGCCCCGGCCCTGGCTGCTTCCCTGCACGGGCGTGGGGGCGGCCCACTCAAGATGGAGCTGGCAGTCACCGAACGACTGGAGGGTGCGGACGTAGCCGCTGCCCGGGACGCATTCCAGCGCCCCATCCTTCACGACCCACTTGGTCGGGTTGCCATCCATGGCCACCCAGGGAGAGATGTCCTTGCCGTCGAACAGCACCACCGCATCGGATGGCACCGCGCCCGGCTGGTCCTGCGTGCTGGAGGTGCCCGGGGTGACGACCGGGGGCAGCGGACGCTCGCGGTCGTGGCCAAGCCAGCGGGGATCGGGCGCGGCGGAGAGCACGGCGGAACAGACGGTGAGCAGTCCCAATACGGAGACAAGGGGTGTTTTCATGTGAAGAGGAGAAGTGCCAGTCTCAACGCGACTGAAGAAACTGTCCAATCGTTTTCCAGCCGGCGCGAAAACACCGGCGCTAGGGTGATTTCTCGGCAAACTCGGCCGGCACTGCCGTGATCGCCCGGACCTCGACGTCGCGATAGTAAACCTCCGCGCCTTCGGTCTGCAGGCTGACCTGCCCCGCCACGAGCGGGGCCGGCGCCGGGCCGTCGAGGCGCTCGGCGTGCTGCAGCCGCATGACCACCTGGCCGTTCACGGCGTAAATGCTGTCGCCGTTGAGGCAGATCAGGTCGAGGGTGTTCCACTCGCCGTTGGGCTTCTCCGGGTCGCCGAGTTTTACGCAGCGATTGCCGACGGGCGGCTTCTCCCTGAAGAGCGTCGGCGTGCCGGCGGGGTCATAGAGGTAAAGCGTCCTGCCGTTAACGGTCGTGGGTCGCGCCTTCGCTGTGATCTGCGCGCCGAGCGCCCAGAGATCACCCGTATCGTGCTCCTGAATCTGGAATTCGATCGAACGCGGCCACGTCCCGTGCACGGAGCCCGGTTCGCCATGGACATAATAAAGCAAGCCGCAGTCCCGTCGGGACTTGAGCTTGTAGCCCCATTTCCGTTCGCCCCACTTCACCTGCAGGCGCAGGTGGATATTCCCAAACGACTCCTGGGTTGTCATCACCCCGAAGCCCTGTCCGGAGATATGGATCGCGGGACGGCCGTCCACAGTCTCTATGTTGAAGACATGGAGCGGATCGCGATTGAGACCGATGGGGTTGGCATATTGGCCTTTGTCATCGCGCGTCATGCCTGGAACGTCCCATGACGGGTCGGGCCGCGAGAGGAAGGTGTCCCAGCCGGCAAGATCGCGTCCGTTGAATAACGGCCGCCAGCCGGTCTCCGCGGCCCACAGGGCGGCGGATGTGGCAACGAACAATCCCAACACGGAGGCGGCGGAGATTTTCATAGGGTATTAACCGGCACTTTGGCCCCGTCGGCACGGTCTGTCCAACGGAAATCCCCGCGCACCGAAGGGGGCTGGCAGGAGGCGGGTGGAACCACTAATCCGTTTCGCCAAGGGCGAAACGTCGGGAATTCCCTCCGACTAATCGTCTGCGGAACAGGATTTTGGGTCCGCCAATCGCGGCCTCGGCAAATGCCCGCGATAAGCGGGCCCCAGAACCAATCGGCGGGGCCGATCAGGCTCCGCACGTCCTGAAGGATTCATCCGTT
>JANMTJ010000104.1:0-18355 GCA_031390295.1 Oleiharenicola sp. | reverse complement strand
GTTGACGCCCTCCCCGCCCAGCTCGCCTACATCCGCAGCGGCCACGTGCCCGTGCTCCTCGCCCAGCAATGCTACGCGTGGGGCCACCGCACGGTCGAGCTGCTCATCGCCAAGATCATCGAGAAGAAGAATCCGCCCGCGGTGAAGGAGATCAGCCCCCTGATACCCGTCACGAAGGAGAACGTGGACGCCTTCGCCAAGAACTGGAGCAAGTGGCTGCCGAAGTGATTTTTGGAGTAGTGAGTAGCGAGCATCGAGTAGTGAGCATCAGGCTACTCTGACTTCTTACCTACTCGCTACTCACTACCCGCTACTCGCTACTTCCCCCGTGCCCTTCCTCGAATTTCACGGCCTCACCAAGCGTTTCCCCGGCGTGCTCGCGCTCGATGGGGTCTCCTTCGCCGTGGAACGCGGCACCTGCCACGCCCTCATCGGCGAGAACGGCGCGGGCAAGAGCACGCTCGGCAAGATCCTCGCCGGCGTGCACACCGCCGACGGCGGCGAGATCCGGCTGGACGGCCGCGTCATCCACCCGGCCACCCCGCTCGCCGCGCGCCAGCTCGGCATTGCCATGGTGCACCAGGAGCTCGCCTTCTGTCCCAACCTCAGTGTCGCCGAGAACCTCTGCCTCGGCGACCTCCCGCGCCGCGCCGGCTTCGTGGACCGCACCGGCCTGCGCGCCCGGGCCCGCGCCATGCTGGCCACCATCGGCGCTGACATCGATCCCGATGCCATCATCGGCACCCTCTCCACCGGGCGCGAGCAACTCGTGCAGGTCGCCGCCGCCGTGGGCACCGGCGCCAAGGTCATCGTGATGGACGAGCCCACCAGCTCCCTCTCCGCCGCCGAGACGCACGAACTCTTCCGGCTCGTGCGCGAACTCAAGTCTCACGGCATCACCCTCATCTACGTCTCGCACCGGCTCGAGGAACTCTTCGCCCTCTGCGACCACATCACCGTGCTGCGCGACGGACGCCATGTCGTGACCGAGAAGGTCGCCGACACCGACCCGCACCGGGTCGTCACGCAGATGATCGGCCGCGAGCTGCTCATCCAGAACCCGGTCCACCTCACCCGCGAACCCGGCGAGTGCCGTCTTGCGGTGCAGGGTCTCACTTCCGGGCCGTGGTTTCGCGACATCAACCTCGAGGTCCGGGCCGGCGAGATCGTCGGGGTCGCCGGCATAGTCGGCGCGGGCCGCAGCGAGGTGGCGCAGGCCATCTTCGGCCTCGATCCCGAAGTCACGGGCAGTGTCACCGTGAGCGGCAAACCGTTGCCGCTCGGCTCGATCGACGCCGCACTCGCCGCCGGCCTCGGCCTCGTGCCGGAGGACCGCAAGCGCCAGGGTCTCGTGCTCGGCCTGAACTGCCGCGAGAACACCGTGCTCGCCGCCCTGCCCGGGCTTTCCCAACTCGGCTGGGTGCGGCGCGACGCCGAGCGCTCCCTCGCCCAGCGCTTTGTCAGCCGCTTGCGGGTGAAGACACCGTCCCTCGACACCCTCACGGCCGGGCTCAGTGGCGGCAACCAGCAGAAGATCGCGCTGGCCAAGTGGCTCGCGCGGTCCTGCGACGTGTTGATCATCGACGAACCCACGCGCGGCGTGGACGTCGGCGCCAAGGCCGAGATTTACCAGTTGCTCGACGAGCTTGCCTGTGAGGGCAAGGCGCTGCTTGTCGTCTCCTCCGAGCTACCCGAACTTATCGGCCTGTGCCGCCGCATCCTGGTCATGCGTAATGGCCGGCTCGCCGGCGAGGTCCTGCGCGCCGACTTCAGCGAGGCGACCCTGATGCGGTTGATGGCTGGAGTGGCGGCTGCCTAGCCGTGTGCCGGGCTGGAGTGGTGGCGGCGTAGCCGCGCTCGGTGGCAGCGCCGCGGGACCAGCGTTCACTTGACGGTTAGGTAAACTTGGCTCCAATGCCGGTACCCCGCCATGCCTCCCGTCACCATGCGTGTCATTGCCGAACAGGTCGGCTACTCCAAGAACACCGTGTCGCTGGCGTTGCGCGGCCATCGCTCGATCCCGGAATCGACCCGCGCCCTCATCCGCAAGGCGGCGGACAAACTCGGCTACCGGCCCAACGCCGTCGTCTCGCACCTGATCGCCCAGCTGCGCGCCGGCCGCACCGCCCAGTTCCAGGCCAAGCTGGCCCTCGTCAACGCCCACCGCGACCCCAAGGCCTTTCGCACGCACGCCACCATCCCGGCCTATGTGCGGGGCTGTGAACGCCGCGGGCTACAGCTCGGCTACACCTTCGATCAATTCTGGCTCCACGATCCCAAGCTGAAGGCGGAAAGCTGGATCCGCATCCTCCGCACCCGCGGCATCAAGGGCATCATCGTCGTGGGCCTGATGGATCACAATCAGCTGCCGCCCCACCTCGAGCAGGTCTGGGCCGCGTTTCCCAGTGTGGTCACGGGCGTGCGCACCCGCGATCCGGCGCTCTCCTTCAGCTGCGTGGACCACCACGATCTGCTCATCCAGGCCTTCGAGCGGGCCCTGGCGCTGGGTTATCAGCGGCCCGCGCTCGTCATCGACGAACGCATCGACCGGCTCGTCGAGGGCCGTTTTTCCGGGGCGATGCTCACCGCCCAGCAGGGCCTGCCCGCCGCCCGGCGCGTGCCCGCGTTCCTGCAGATCGAGCCGGCGCGGTCGGATCCGAAGATGTTTCCCCGCTGGCTCGATCGGTACAAGCCTGACGTCCTGCTTTCACTCTACAACATCGTGTTTCCCTGGTTGAAGGAGCACGGTCTCCGCGTGCCGCAGGACATCGGGGTCATCCAGCTCGAGTGGCGGGAAAGCCATGCGGAGATCTCCGGCATGAACCAGCACAACGACGCCGTGGGTGAGGCCGCCGTGGACATGGTCGTGGGCCAGATCCACCGCAACGAATCGGGTATTCCGGATTTTCCCCGCGCCACCCTGATCGGGGCCAGCTGGGTGGACGGCGAGTCGGTGCGCGAACAGTCGTCGCGTCCGTTGAAGCGCAGTTAGAACAGCCGGCGCAGCGCTTGGGCGGTCGGGGCGGATTTCGCGTCGCGCAGCACCCAGGTCTCCGTGTGCCTGAGCGTGTGGCCCGGCTTGAGGGTGGCGAACGGCCCCATCGATTCCATCTCGGCCATGAAGTTGTCCTTGCCGATGTAGAGCGCGAGGTTGGTGCCGAGAGGGTAGATCGCGTTGGGCTCGTAGTCCGTCTGCTTGGCAAAGACCAGTTGCTGCACCGGATCATGCATGCCGATGATCCCGGCGTCGGCCTTGACCATGCGTTTGCTCTCCACGCCACCGGGGATGAGGCGCAGGGCGTCGTCGGTCAGCTCGAACTGCGGATCATGGAAAGTTTTCCGACCCTGATTGTGGCCCCATTTCTTCACCGCGACGATGGTCGCATAGTCCCAGTCGCTGTCGTCGCCGAGCGGCACCGCATAGGTGGTGCCAGCCGCCGGCAGGGTGCTGGTGATGGCCCAGAGGCCGCCGCTCCAGAGCATCGCGCTGCGATTGGTGACAAAATGTTCGATCTCGACCCGGTCGGCGGAACGGGCCGACACCGTGAAGCCACGCTGCGTGAGCAACACCGGATCAACCGGCGCGGTCACGGTGAACTCGTTGGCGCACACCTCGACGGCGCAGGGCCGGTTGTCGGCCGCGTAGGTTTCCTCGGCCTCGTCGGCGCCGGGCCGCGTCACCCACAGCCGATGCCCGCCCATCAGGTCCCACGGGCCGCGCCGGTATTTGCCGGGAGCCCAGAGCAGCAGGTTATCACCCTCCGGCCGGCCCCAGAAGGCAATCCGCGGACCCTTGGCGGTCAGGGCCACAACGCGCAACTTGGCGGTGCGGAGCTCGATGGCGGCCAATCCGCCAAACTTGATGCGTTTCAGGGTGGGGCGAAATTTCATGAGGGAGAAAGTAGGAGCATTAACCGCCGGCCCCCCTCATGCAAAGCGGTATTCGCGCCGGCGGCGGGGTCGAAAAAGCCCCCTTGACAGGCAGGAGGTCCGTTAGCACGTTGCCCTTCCCCTTGATGCAGGGTGGAGCAGCCTGGTAGCTCGTCAGGCTCATAACCTGAAGGTCGCTGGTTCAAATCCAGCCCCTGCACCCAATTTCAAACGCCGCCCTCAGCCCGGGCGGCGTTTTCGTTTGGACAGCCAACGACGGTGAACTCCCTAGGTTGACCCGGGCACCGCTAATTGTCTGGCTGGTTGGTCCGCTTAACCCCGTTCCCAATGATGTCTCGCCTATCGGGCCTTCTGGCCCTTGTCCTCGCGGCCGCCCGGCCGGCCGCTGCCGCGACCCCGATCACCCCGGTTCCGCCCGCCGCCAATCTCCGCGTGGCCTCCATCCAGTTGCGCGTCGCCCCCGACCACCGCGACTGGTCCTACCGGTTGGGTGAATCTGCGAAATTCCGCATCATGGTCACGGCCGACAACACGCCCGTGGACAATGCCACCGTGACCTATTCGGTCGGTCCCGAGTTGATGCCCGCCGTGCAAAAGACCGCCGCGGTCCCGCTGGACGGCCTGGTGGTCGACGGGGGCACCCTGAAGGAAGGCGGCTTCATCCGCCTCAAGGCGTCCGTGGAGCTGGCCGGCAAGACCTACTATGGGAACGCGACCGCCGCCTTTGCCCCCGAGACGATCAAGCCCTATCAGACCGAACCGGCCGACTTCGATTCCTTCTGGCAGAAAGGCAAGGATGACCTCGCGCAGATCCCGCTCGAGGCCAAGGTCACGCTGCTGCCCGAGGCCTGCACCGACACGGTGAACGTCTATCATGTCGGCATCCGCACGGTGGGCCGTTCCTGGTCGGGCGCCGGCCGGGTCTATGGCATCCTGACCGAACCGAAGGCTCCCGGCCGTTACCCGGCCGTGCTCATGGTGCCCGGCGCGGGCGTGCGCCCTTACTCCGGCAACACCGATTGGGCGGCCCGCGGCGCCATCGTGCTGGAGATCGGTATCCACGGCATCCCGGTCAATCTCGCCAAGGAGGTCTACGACCAGCTCCACGCCGGCCCGCTGAACGGTTACCAAACCTTCAATCTCGATGACCGGGAAACCTACTATTACCGCCGCGTCTACCTGAACTGTCTCCGGGCGAATGATTTTCTCACCTCCCGCCCGATGTGGAACGGCAAGGACCTTCTCGTGACCGGCGCCAGCCAGGGCGGGCAACTGTCGATTGTCACCGCCGCGCTCGACCCACGGGTCACGGCCCTGGCGGCGATCCACCCCGCCATGTGCGATGTCGTCGGCGAGCTGCATGGCCGCGCCGGCGGCTGGCCGCATCCCTTCAAGCCCAACGATGACGGCACGCCCTCCTTTCACTCGACCCCGGCCAAGATCGCCACGACCGCGTACTACGACTCCGTGAACTTCGCCCGGAGGCTCAAGGTTCCCGGCTTCTATATCTGGGGTTACAACGACGAGACGTGCCCACCGACCTCCACCTTCGCCGCATACAACGTCATCACCGCTCCCAAGACCCTGGCCATCGAGCCGGAGCAGGCGCACACCTACCCGCCCGAGCAGTGGGAGGCCGTCAACAACTGGGTGGTGAACAACCTGCATTTGAAATAAACGGTCCCGCTGGCGCCTGACCGATTACCCCCGCAGACCGTGGGTGCCAGCCGCGCCACAGTATTCTCCGCCATGCCGGTTGGTCTGATGGTGACTGCGCAGGTAGTTTATATGTCAGCATCCGGCGCGTCCCCCGCTTGACCCCGGCTTCGGCCGGCGTTCAAGCTTCAATACCCTCATGTCCAACTACGGCCACTTCGAAGACGACAAGCGTGAATACGTTATCACCCGCCCCGACACCCCGTTGCCGTGGCTCAATTACCTCGGGCAGGACGAGTATTTCGGCGTCTGCACCCAGACGGCCGGCGGCTACTCCTTCTGGAAGGACGCGAAACTGCGCCGCCTCACGCGTTATCGTTACAACAACAACCCGATGGATAATGACGGCCGCTTCCTCTATGTGAAGCAGGGCAAGTCCGTCTGGAATCCGGGCTGGAAGCCCACCCGGACCAAGCTCGACGCCTTTGAGTGCCGCCACGGCCTCGGCTACACGGCCATCACCGGCCGCAAGGACGGTATCGAGATCGAGCAGCTGATGTTCGTGCCGCCCGAGGAGAATCTGGAAATCTGGCGGATCTCCGTCCGCAACCGGACCCGGAAGACGCAGAAGCTCACCCTGTTTTCCTTTGTCGAGTTCTGTTTCTTCGAGGCGCTGAACGACATGACGAATTACCAGCGCACCTACTCCATCGGCGAGGTCGAGGTCGAGGGCAGCGCGATCTACCACAAGACGGAGTATCGCGAGCGCCGCAACCACTACACCCTCTTCGGCTGCACCCGGAAAATCGACGGCTACGACACCTCGCGCGACGCCTTTGTCGGCGTGCACCACGGCCTGCATGACCCCCGGGCGGTCATCGCCGGCCAGTGCACCAACAGCCGCGCCTATGGCTGGAACCCCATCGGCGCCCACCAGATCAACCTCACGCTGAAACCCGGCCAGGAGGAAACTTTCGCCTTCGTCCTCGCCTATGTCGAACAGGGCGACCTGCCGAAGTTCGACGCCCCCTTCGTGATGAACAAGGCGAAGGGCCGTGAGATCCTGAAGAAATACTCCGATCCCACGGCGGTCGACGCCGCCTTCGCCGCGGTCAAGGCCCGCTGGGAGTCCTTGCTTTCCATCTACCAGGTCCCCCAGGTGCCCAACGAGCATCTGCGCCGCATGGTCAACACTTGGAACCAGGTCCAGTGCATGGCCACGTTCAACCTCTCCCGCTCCGCCTCCGGCTATGAAACGGGTATTGGTCGGGGCATGGGCTATCGCGACTCGAACCAGGACATCCTTGGTTTCGTCCATCTCCTCCCCGATCGCGCGCGCCAGCGCATTCTCGACATCGCCTCGACGCAACTGTCCGACGGCACCTGCTACCATCAATACCAGCCGCTCACCAAGAAGGGCAACGCCGACATCGGCGGCGGATTCAACGACGACCCGCTCTGGCTGATCCTGTCCACCTGCGCCTACATCCGGGAGACCGGCGACACCTCGATCCTGCACGAGCCCTGCGGCTACGCCGACCAGCCTGGCTCCCGGGATTCCCTGCTGCACCACATCGAGACCTCGATCAGCTACACGCTCAACAACCGCGGACCGCACGGTCTCCCGCTCATCGGCCACGCCGATTGGAACGACTGCCTCAACCTGAACTGCTTCTCGAAGGAGCCCAACGAGTCGTTCCAGTGCGTCGGCGACATCGCCGGCTCCAAGGCCGAGTCCGTCATGATCGCCGGCCTCTTTCTTTACGCGGCCCGCGACCTCGTCGGCCTCTATCAGTCCATGGGCCGGGCCGGCGACGCCACCCGCATCCAAGGCCATTATGACGGCATGCTCAAGACCGTCGAGGAGCAGGCATGGGACGGGGCGTGGTATACCCGCGCCTTCGACGCCCGGAGCAATCCCGTGGGCTCGAAATCATGCAAGGAAGGCAAGATCTTCATCGAAAGCCAGGCGTGGTGCGTCCTTGGCGGCGCCGGCCAGACCAACGGCCGCGCCCGGAAGGCGCTCCAGGCCGTGGACAAGTATCTCTACACGCCCGAGCATGGCTGCGCCCTTCAGTATCCGCCCTACTCCGAATACCATCTCGAGCTGGGTGAGGTCTCCAGCTATCCCCCGGGCTACAAGGAGAACGCCGGCGTGTTCTCCCACAACAACACCTGGATCCACATCGGCTGGACGATGTTTGGCGAGGGCGAGAAGGCCCTCGAGTATTACCTGAGCATCTGCCCCTCGGCAAAAAAGAATCACGACCAATACCGCTCCGAGCCCTACGTCTACGCCCAGATGACGTCCTCCCAGTTCTCGCCTAACCCGGGCGAGGGCAAGAATTCCTGGCTGACCGGCACCGGCGCCTGGTCGTTCGTGGTCGCCAGCCAGTCGATCCTCGGCGTCCAGCCCGACTATCACGGCCTGCGGATCGACCCGTGTGTGCCGAAAAAGTGGAAGGGCTTCACGGTCCAGCGCAAGTTCCGCGGCGTCACGTACACCATCGAGGTGCAGAATCCCAAGGCCAAATCCAAGGGGGTGAAATCCCTCGTCGTCGACGGCCGGAAACTCGCCGGCAACCTCATCCCGCTCCCCACCGACGGCCGCACCGCGGTGAAGGTCGAGGTCACGCTCGGCGCCTGATTTCCGCATTCACCTCGGAAGGTTGACCGCCCATTCTTTCGAGCCGCGGGAGGCGATCCGCGCAGGTCGACAGGGTTCTTAATCCGAAGTAATTCCGGTCTGGCTTCTCAGACTCAATTTCGTGACAAGGGATCTCATTACCTCTTTCATGGGCTGCCGGTATGATAAACTTTCGTTAGTTACGTATCTACAACCTACCCCTGATGCCTTTCCCCTCCAACTTCACTTGGGGCGCAGCTGCTGCTGCCTATCAAATCGAAGGTGCCGTCGCTAAAGACGGCCGAACTCCGTCCATCTGGGACGTATTCACTCATCAACCGGGGAAAATCTTCGAGGGGCACACAGGCGACGTGGCCTGCGACCATTACCACCGCTGGCCCGAGGATGTCGCCCTCATGCGCAATCTGGGCATCAAGGCCTACCGCCTGTCGATCTCCTGGTCGCGGGTCATTCCCCAGGGGACGGGCAAACCCAACCCGAAGGGACTGGCGTTTTATGACAAGCTCTTCGACGCCCTGCTGGAGGCCGGGGTCACCCCGTGGGTCACGCTCTTCCACTGGGATCTGCCCAATGCGCTCCAGCGCCGCGGTGGTTTCCAGAATCGCGACATGGTGGAATGGTTCGGCGACTACGCCGCCCTGATCGCCGAGCGCTACGGCGACCGCGTGAAGCATTTCATGACCATCAACGAGCCGCCGTGCGTGGTCGGGCTCGGGTTGCAGGAGGGCAAGTTCGCCCCCGGCTACACGCTGCCTTACTCGGAGTGCCTGCTGGCCGCCCACCACCTGCTCATGGCGCACGGCCGGGCCGTGCAGGCCCTGCGCGCCGGCTGCGAGGGCAAGATCAAGGTCTCCATCGCCCACACCTCCCAGGTGCGCATCCCCGCGACCGAAGGCAAGCGCGACATCGAGGCCGCCCGGCGCAATTATTTCTCCAGCACCCCCCGGGACATGTGGAACCTCTCCTGGTGGGCCGATCCCATCGCGTTCGGCCGGTATCCGGCGGACGGTCTCAAGGCGCACGCCGCCGACCTCCCTGAGATCAAAGCCGGGGACATGAAGCTCATCTCCCAGAAAATCGATTTCCTCGCCTACAACTGCTATTCCGGCTGGCAGGTGCGCGCCGACGACAAGGGCAATCCCCAGCGAGTGGAGGCTGATGGCTGGGGTATCGGCAATCCCCGCGGCACGCTGCACTGGCTGCAGGTCGCCCCCACCGCCCTGTACTGGGCCGCCCGCTTCCAGACCGAGCGTTACCAGCTGCCGATGGTCTTTTCGGAAAACGGCTACTGCAACACCGACTTCGTCCACCTCGACGGCAAGGTGCACGACCCGCAGCGCATCGACTACCTCGCCCGCTACCTCGGCGGCCTGAAGCGCGCTGCCGACGAGGGCGTGCCGCTCGCCGGCTATTTCTACTGGACCATCCTCGACAATTTTGAGTGGTGCGAGGGCTACAAGGACCGCTTCGGTCTCATCCATGTCGATTACCAGACCCAGAAGCGCACCCCCAAGGATTCCTACCACTGGTATCGCGACGTCATCCGCCGCCATGGCGCCAATCTCTGAGTCTTTAATCCCCCATTTTTGCCATGACGCTGAAAATTGTCGGTTCTCCCCTCCCCAACATCCCCTGGCAGCCGCGGGCCGTCGGCAATTCCGACCTGCTCTGGCGCTACGACCAAAATCCCGTCATCGGTCGCCGCCCGCTCCCGCACGTCACCGGCATCTACAACAGCGCCGTGGTGCCCTGGCAGGGCGGCTTCATCGGTGTGTTCCGCACCGAGACGATGTCGCGCGTGCCCTACCTGCACGTCGGCCGCAGCCCCGATGGCTACAAGTTCACCTTCGAGCCCAGGCCCATTGTCCTGAAGAACGCGGACCCCGAGGTCACCCGTTTCGAATACGCCTATGACCCGCGCGTCACCGAGATCGACGGGGTGTACTACGTCACCTGGTGCAACGGCTACCACGGCCCCACGATCGGCATCGCGAAGACCACCGACTTCGTGAATTTCGAGCAGTTCGAGAACGCCTACCTGCCCTACAACCGCAACGGCGTGCTCTTCCCGCGCAAGATCAACGGCAAGTACCTCATGTTCAGCCGGCCCTCCGACACCGGCCACACGCCCTTCGGCGACATCTTCCTCAGCGAGAGCCCTGACATGGTTTATTGGGGCAGGCACCGCCACGTGATGGGCAAGGGCTGGCCTTGGTTCCAAGGCACCAAGATCGGCGCCGGTCCCTCGCCCATTGAGACGAGTGAAGGCTGGCTGCTGATCTACCATGCCGTCACCGGCACCTGCAACGGCTTCGTCTACTCGATCAGCGCCATGCTGCTCGACCTCGACCAGCCGTGGAAGGTCATCGCCTCGGCCAACCAAGCGCTGCTGTGCCCCGAGGCCCCCTACGAACTCACCGGCTTCGTGCCTGGCGTTTGTTTCCCCGTCGGCTGCCTGTGTGACTCCGCCACCGGCCGGCTTGCGATCTACTACGGCGCCGCCGACACCTTCACCGCCTTGTGCTTCGGCAACGCGGAAGAGATCATCCAGTTCGTGAAAGATAATCCCTTGAAAAAATAGCCCGACCCCGGGGCAGTTGGCGTCAGCCGCCCTGCCTGTCATCCCCGCGCTGCCGGTTACCAGACTGTCCCACTCCAACCCCCATGACGACCGCCCCATTCGAAAAACTGAGCATGCGGGAGAAAATCTCCTATGGCTTCGGCGACCTCGCGTCCTGCCTCTACTGGCAGACGATCTCGGTCTACCTCGCGATCTTCTACACGGACATCTTCGGGATCAGCGCCCTCGCCGCGGGCACGATGATCGGGCTCAGCCGTTCGTTCGATGCCATCTTCGACGTGGTCATCGGCATGCTGGCCGACCGGACCAACAGCCGCTGGGGCAAGTTCCGCCCCTACCTGCTCTACACGTGCGTGCCCATGGCGGTCATCGGATTGCTGACGTTCACGGTGCCCGATTTCGGCGAGAAGGGAAAACTGATCTGGGCCTACGCGACCTTCAATGCCCTGATGCTCATCTACACGACGATCAACATTCCCTATACGGCGATGCTCGGCGTGCTCACCCCCAACCCCGTGGAGCGCACCGCGCTTTCCTCGATCAAATTTGTCGGCGCCTTCTCCGGCGGCATCATCATCTCCGCCACGCTGCTGCCCATGGCCAAGGTGGGGGGCTGGCTGGGCGCCACGACGCCCAAGCAGGGCTGGCAAATGTCCTTCGTGATCATCGGCATCGCCGCCGTCATCTCCTTCCTGATTGTTTTCTTCAACACGAAGGAACGGGTGCTGCCGCCCAAGGCGCAAAAAACCTCGGTGCTCAAGGATCTGGGCGACCTGGTCACAAACCGCCCTTGGCTCGTCCTGCTCGCGACGACGATCACCTTTATCTTTTTCGTGGCGCTGCGCGGCAACGCCATCGCGCACTATTTCAAATACTACGTCGGGACGCAGACCATCACCCTGCCCTCTTTCCTGCCAAAGGCGATCGCCGGCACGCAGACGTGGGGTTGGGAAAGCCTGGTGTCGGTGTTCAACACCAGCAATCAGGTGCTGTCGCTCATCGGGGCCATGCTGGTCCCCCTTCTCGTCAAAAAGGTGGGCAGCAAGCCGGCCTTCGTCCTCCTCTTCGTCGTCGCGATCCTGTCCACCGCGGCGTTCTATCTGCTGAAACCCGATCAGCTCTGGGCGATCTACATCGTGAATGCGATCGGGTCGATCACCGGCGGTCCCCTGAGCGCGGTGCTCTGGGCCATGTATGCCGACACGGCGGACTACGCCGAGTGGAAGACCGGCCGCCGGGCAACCGGCCTGATCTTCTCGGCCTCCATCTTTTCGCAGAAATTCGGCTGGGGCTGGGGCGGCGGGCTTTCGCTGATCATGCTCAATGGCGTGGGCTTTGTCGCCAACCAGGTCCAGACGCCCGCAGCGTTGCACGGGTTGGTCAAGCTGATGAGTATCTTCCCGGCCGTCTTTGGCATCCTGGCCATTCTGATCCTCGTGATTTTCTATCCGCTCAACGAGGCCAAGATGAACCAGATCGCCATCGACCTAAAGTCACGCCGCGAAGCCGAAGACAACGTGCCGGTCTAGACGCCATTCCCTCATCCGGTTTTCCCAGGGCGCGCGCAATCCGCGCGCTCTTTTTTCAATCGGGGGCCTTCTCGAGGCGATCGTACCAATTGAACTTCATGTGGGTCGTGGTGGCGAGGAGCAGCACGCAGATGCCGCCGACCCAGTTCCACTGGCGGAGCACGATGTAGATCGGCAGCGTCACGAGGCAGAGCTGCCACACGATGCCGACGGCGACGTTGGTCAGGTCGCGCACCGCGTTGTGGTTGGGGGCAAAGTCCGGGTCCTCGGCCATGACTTTCGCGCGGATCGGGCCCCACCAGCCCCAGGGGTTCACGGTCTTGTAGAATTTCTTCAGCACCGCGTCGTCCTCCGGCCTGGTCAGGAGCGTGCCGGCGACACAGCCGATGAGGGAGACGATGAAGAGCACGGGGAAGGTGTAGATCATGTTGAAGCCCCCCTTGAAAAACTCGCGCACGGTCGCGTTGTGCGCGATGAGGTAGTTCGCGATCTCGGGCACGACCATGGCGCCGCCGATGCCGGCCACCATGCCGTAGAAGTAGCCGTGGCCGTTGAAACGCCACCAATACCACTTCAGCACATTGGCGACCACAAAGCCGCTGTAGAGCGAGCCGACCAGCCACATCATGACGTCGGTGATGCGGTTGGTGAGCACGCCGAAGAGAATGCCTATGGCGAGGAACACCAATGAGACGACGCGGCTGAGGAAGACTTCTTTTTTGCCCCCGGCATTGGGGTTGATGAAGCGCTTGTAGATGTCGTTCACCACGTAGGCCGGCGCGGCGTTGAGCGTGGCGGCAAAGTTCGACATGAACGCCGCCGCGAGACCGGCCAGCAAAAAACCGAGCACGCCGGTCGGCACGTGTTCGCTCAGGACGAGTGGCAGGATTTTCTCGAAGTCGGGCGTGCCCTGCGCCTGCAACTGCGGCATGGTGAAGGCGAGGGCCAGCACCGTGATGCCGGCGATCATCATGTAGCGCGGGAACATGAGCACGAGGGTCACCATGCCGTTCATGAGCGAGGCCTCCCGCGGATTGCGCGTGGCGAGGATGCGCTGCATGTCGTAGTTCGGCGCCGGGCCGGCGAGGCTCGCCAGCACGCCCTTGAAGAACATCAGGCCAATGATGATCGAGAAAAACTCATTGCCGTCCTGGGCGATCACCTTGTTGGCCGTGGACAGGATGCCGTCCCAGTTGAGCCCGAGATTCCAGCCAAAGAACGGATTCATCCAGCCGGCCGGGATGCGGTGCGCGATCATGTCGGGCGAGACCTTGGCGATGGCAATGGCGCCGATGGTCAGCGCGGTGAGGGTGAGGATCGTGAACTGCATGACCTCGGTGATGACCACGCTCACCATGCCTCCCTTGATGGCATAGAGCGAGGTGAGGCCCATCAGGATCATCGCGTAGATGTTCTCATCGGTGAGGAGGCCGGAAGTGGCGTCGGTGAAATGCCACGGCATCATCACGACGGCAAACTTGCCGATGCCCTTGAACGCGTAGGCCAGCAGGCCGATGACGTTGACGAGGGCGAAGAGGACGACGCTCAGGTGGGCGAGCGTGCCACCACGACCACGGCCAAAGCGCGTCTGCATCCACTGCGCGCCGGTGAGGACATTGGAGCGCCTCATCCAGGCACTCATGAACATCATGAGGAAAATCTGGTTGAAGGTCGGCCACATCCACGGCAGCCAGATACTCTTCAGCCCGTAGAGAAAGAGCGCGTAAACCAGCCACATCGTGCCCGCGATGTCGAACATGCCCGAGGCATCCGACACGCCGAGCATGTACCATTTCATGGACTTGCCGCCGAGAAAGTAGCTGTCGAGGTCTTTCGCCCCCTTGCGTGAAACCCAGAGTCCGATGGTGACGACGAGAACGAAGTAACCGATGATGATGCCGATATCGAGAGCGTGCAGGTGCATGAAGGAATGGGGTGGCGAACCCAAGGGGGCAAAAAGCATGAGGCCGGGGCCGCCCGGTAAGCAACGGCGACTGCCTTTTTCAGGGCAAATACATCTTTGGGGTTCCGCTTGTTTTTGCGCCCGGTCCATGTTGCGCCGCGCACAACGGGCGCACGCTTGCTTCACCTTTTTGAATGCAACAGTGTCCCGGGATGCGGCCCCAGGTCCTCCTGATCTTCCAAACCCGGTTTGAGGAGTGCACCGCCATGCTCAAGGGGATCGCCCATTTCGAACGCAATTACCAGCTGTGGGTCGGCTTCCTCGACGACGAGGCCATGGCCGAAAAGGATCCCAAATGGCTGCGGAGCAAAAAATGGCACGGGGTCATCAGCCGGCACACCACGCCGGCCTTGGTGAAGACCTGCGCCGAACTCAAGCTGCCGCTCGTCGATCTGAATGACACCGAGCCCCACCCGGGCGTGCCGAAGATCCGGCCTGACAATGTGGGCTTCGGGCACCTGGGGGCCGAGCACTTCATAGAACGCGGTTATCAGCACTTCGGCTTCGCCGGTTTTTCCAACAACGGCTGGTCGCGGGAGCGTCGCGACGGGTTCACCGAGGCCTTGCGGCTCGCCGGCCGCAAATGCGACATCCATGATGTGAACTATCCTGGCGACCTGACGCCATTTTGGGACACGGAGCAGATCTCCTCCCTTGTCAGCTGGCTGAAGCAGCTGCCCAAACCGGTCGGGATCATGGCCTGCAACGATCTGCGCGCGCAACAGATCATCAGCGCCGCCCACGCGAGCGACATTCTGGTGCCGGAGGAGGTCGCCGTGCTTGGGGCCAATAATGAGACGATCCGCTGTGATCTGGCCTATCCGCGCCTCTCGAGCGTGATACCCAATGCGTTTCAATCAGGGTACAAGGCTGCTGAAACGCTCGCGGCCCTCATGGCCAAAAGGCAACCTGACTCAATTGATCTCCGGATTGAGTCATTGGGTGTCGCCACCCGCCCCTCCACTGATGTGCTTGCGATTGAAGACCGCAGTGTGGCAACTGCCCTGAGTTACATCCGCCAGAATGCCTGCAACGGACTAACGGTGGATGAGGTTGTAAAAAACGCCTATGCCTCTCGTAGCCAATTGGAAAAGAAATTCAGAAAGCACCTTGGTCGCTCGCCTCAGGCTGAAATCCGGCGGGTTCAGGTCGCCAAGATCAAGCAGTTGCTGGTTGAGACTGATTACCCCCTCAAGCGTATCGCTGAAATAGCCGGTTTTGAGCACGTGGAATACATGTCCGTCGTCTTCAAGCGGATTACTGGCGATTCGCCTGGCGCGTTCCGGAGAAGCACTCAAAGTAAACAGGGGCGGTGAATGGTCCGCTTTCGTTCGAAAATTCTGCTTACTATGAGATTAGGAGAGGTTGGAATCGGCAATATGACTTAATATTGCGGCAATAAAACTCATTTCCACCTGTATCCGCCAAGAGTATAGTCTGCTCAACTAGGATGGCATTACCTAATGCCTACTAGTGACGGCTATTATTAATCTAATAGTCGTTTCTCACCCCTAACCCAAAATATGACCATGAAACGCCTGACCGTGCGGTCGCGTGCCCTCGTAGGTACCGCCGCGCTCTGTCTTGTTTCCGTGTTGCGCCTCCCGGCGCAAACTACTGCCCCCGCCACGGGCCAAAATCCAGCGGAGTCGGAAGAGACCCTCGTTCTCTCCCCCTTCGTCGTGGACGCCTCTGAGGATGCCGACAGTTATTCCGCCAAGAGCACCTTGGCCGGCACCCGCGTTCGTACCGAACTTAAGGACATCGCGTCCTCGATTTCGGTCGTGACGAAACAATTCCTGCAGGACACCGGTTCGAAGAACTCGGCCGATCTCCTCATTTACACCCCGAACACCGAGGTCGGTGGCCTGGGCGGCAACTTCTCCGGCGCCGCCGGCGGCTTGCAGTACGGTGAGGACGGCGCCCTGCGCCGCCCGAACAACAACACCCGTGTGCGCGGCCTGGACAGCGCGGACAACACCCGTGACTACTTCCTGACGGAGATTCCGTGGGATGGTTACAATGTTGATCGCGTCGACCTCCAGCGCGGACCCAACTCCATCCTGTTCGGCGTCGGCAGCCCGGCCGGTATCATCAATACCTCGGTCAACGGTGCCACGTTCAAGAACAAGAACATCATCGAAAACCGTGTGGCCAAGTTCGGCTCGCTGCGTTTCTCGGCTGACTTCAACTTCGTGCTCCTGCCGAACGAGCTCGCGGTCCGTGTCGCCCTGCTGGACGATAAGACCCAGTTCCGGCAGACTCCGGCCTTCAACCACGACAAGCGCATCTTCGGCGCCGTGCGCTATACGCCGCAGCTGTTCGGCGAAGGTTCCAACACCTCGTTCCGCGCCAACATCGAGCACGGCAAGGTGAACGCCAACCGCCCCCGCACGCTGCCCCCCGTGGACGCCATCTCGCCGTGGTTCTACACCGGCACGGACGAACAGGGTAACTTGATGCTTAACAAGTTCACCTACGACGCCAGCAAGGTCAATCCGGGTGGCGCGCCCTTCGACCGCGCCAATCGCGGCGCCTATCCCTACGCTTGGTTGAGTAACGGCGCGGTTGGCCGGCAGTTCTGGACCGATGTCGTCGGCTATTA
The DNA here is from genome assembly GCA_031390295.1 of Oleiharenicola sp. Lineage (GTDB taxonomy): Bacteria > Verrucomicrobiota > Verrucomicrobiia > Opitutales > Opitutaceae > Lacunisphaera. Next base: position 1,483 of record JANMTJ010000104.1, on the reverse strand, counting down.
CGGCAACAACGACGACTCCAACGCCACGTTCTTCATGCAACCCGGCGGCGGCTCGGGTCGCAACGGCATCGGGCCCACCGGTGCCCCCGACCTGGGCATCGGCGGTCTGCTCGGTGCGCGCGCGGTCGGCGTCACCAGCTTCGGCAGCTACATGATTGCCTCTGGCATCCCCGGTGGCGGCAACTATGCTGACCGCTCCCTGGCCGATCCGACGATCTTCGACTTCTACACCAACCTGATCGACGGCAACAACAAGTATGAGTGGTCCAAGTGGGATTCGGCCAACGTCGCCTTCTCCCAGACCTTCCTCAACGACCGCGTCGGCCTCGAGGCCGTGTACGACTACCAGCGCTATCAGGACGGCGCCCGGCAGTTCATCGGCAACTCCGATACCTACAAGATCGGCGTGGACCTCATCAACCGTTTCTGGGACGGCACCGCCAACCCCAATGTGGGCCGCGCCTATGTCGCCAACTCCACGGAGCGCGCGAACAACATGGCCGATATCAAGCGCGACGGCCTGTGCTTCACCGCCTACGGTGAACTCCGCGCCGACGACTTCCTCGACAAGCAGTCGAAGCTCGCGCAGATCCTCGGCCGCCACGTGTTCACCGGCCTCGTGAGCCAAGATACCAAGCGGGTCTTCGACCGCAGCTGGGCGACGTCGGCCGCGACGCCAGCCTTCACCCAATTCACGGGTGAAAGCAACAGCCTGAGCTCGCACTTCCGGTCCTACGACTTCGTGTCGTACATCAGCGGTGATCTCCGCGGCCGCACGTCCGCCTCAGGCGCGGCGCTGAGCAAGGTGAACAATATCGTCAGCACCCCCAAGAGCGCGCTGGTGCGCGTGTTCGACAACCACTGGGCCAAGTCGCTCAATCCGACCGACCCCAACTATGTCAATCCGGCCGCCCCCTACACTTGGTATGGCCTGAACGGGCAGTTGCCCTTCATGCCCGCCAACAACGGCGTGATCAACACCGGCACCCAGTCCGAGAATCCCGCCAACTACGGCGGCTGGCGGACCATGAATGTGGACTTCCTGAATGCGGACGAAGGCGACATCGACGCCCTGACCACCGGCTCCGGCCGTTCCCGCGCCATCAACCGTTCCCAAGCCATCACCTGGCAGGGCCACATGTTCAACGACGTCTTCGTGCCGGTCTTCGGCTGGCGCAAGGACCGCATTGAGAACGCCAGCTTCGGCGGCACGCCCGACGCCCTCGGCATCGCGTCGACGGACTACAACATTCCCGACTCCCGCAAGAACTTCGCCACCGGCGAAAGCAAGAGCTGGGGTGGTGTGCTGCACGTTCCCGCCAAGTGGACGAGCTTCATCCCGGGCAACACGACGTTCAGCCTGTTCTACAACCGTTCGGAGAACTTCAAGGCTGACGCCATCCGCGGCGACGTCTTCGGCAATGCGATCCCGAACCCCCTCGGCAAAACCAAGGAATACGGTGTCGTGATCAACACCCTCGAC
>JANMTJ010000726.1:0-5440 GCA_031390295.1 Oleiharenicola sp. | reverse complement strand
CGCATCGTGGAATTGCAGGGTACACCCGGCTCCGCGCCGGCCAACGAGCGCCGCAAGGCCTTCGCCGAGGGCATCGCCAAGTATCCCGGCCTGAAGATCATCGACTCGCAGAGCGGCGACTTTCGCCGCACCGGCGGCAAGGAGGTCATGGAGGCCTTCGTCAAGAAGCACGGCAAGTCCATCGAGATTCTCTACGCCCACAATGACGACATGGCGCTGGGCGCCATCCAGGCCATCGAGGAGGCCGGCCTGAAACCCGGCCGGGACATTGTCATCGTCTCGATCGACGCGGTGCGCGAGGGCGTGCAGGCGGTCGTCGACGGCAAGATCAACTGCACGGTGGAGTGCAACCCGCTTTTCGGCCCGAAGGTGTACGACACGATTGATGCTCTGCTCGCGAAGAAGCCGGTCCCGAAGAAGTCCTTCAACAAGGACGAACTCTTCGATTCGACCAACGCCGCCGCCGCGCTGCCGACCCGGCAATACTGAGGCCGGCAATGCCTGAGCTGCTCGAACTCCGCGGCATCGGGAAGACCTTTCCCGGCGTCACGGCGCTGGCCGGCGTGGATTTCACCGTCCGCGCGGGCGAGATTCACGCCCTGCTCGGCGAAAACGGCGCGGGCAAGTCCACGCTCATCAAGGTGCTGACGGGCGTGCATCCCGCCGACAGCGGTGAGCTCCGGCTCGCCGGCCAGGTCATCCGGCCCGGCGCACCCAAGGAGGCTGAGCGGCTCGGCATCAGCACGGTCTACCAGGAAGTGAATCTCGTGCCGTCGCTTTCCGTCGCGGAGAACATCACGCTCGGCCGGCAGCCCGGCCGGCTGGGTTGCCTCAACTGGCGGGCCATCCGCCGCCGCGCCGTCGCGGCGCTGGCGCGGCTCGAGGTGGAATGCGACGTGGATGCCGAGCTGGGTTCGCTCTCGGTCGCCCTGCAGCAGATGGTCGCCATCGCCCGCGCCCTCGACACCTCGGCGCGGCTGCTCGTGCTCGACGAGCCGACCGCCAGCCTCGATGAGAAGGAGGTCGCCGAGCTGTTCGGCATCATGCGCAAGCTGCGGGCCGAGGGGATGGGCATCGTGTTCGTCACGCATTTTCTCGACCAGGTCTATGCGGTGAGCGACCGGCTGACGGTGCTGCGCAACGGCCAGCTCGTCGGCGAATACGCCACGGCGGACCTGTCGCGGCTGGCGCTGGTGGGCAAGATGCTCGGGCGTGAGGTCAGTGCCGCCGATTTCACGAGTCATGCCGCGGCGCCCCCGGCCGCCACCCAGCCCGTGCTGGCGGCCCGCGGGCTCAGCCGGCGCGGGGCCATCGCCCCGGTGGACCTGAGCCTGCAGGCGGGCGAGGTCGTCGGGCTGGGCGGCCTGCTCGGCTCGGGCCGCACCGAGACGGCGCGGCTGCTCTTCGGCATCGACGCGGCCGATGGCGGCGAGATCAGCCTCAAGGGTGTGCCGGTGCGGATCACCTCGCCCCGCGCCGCGGTGCAGCTCGGACTCGCGTTCTGCTCGGAGGACCGCAAGGCCGAGGGCATCCTGCCGAACCTGTCGGTGCGCGAGAATCTCATCCTCGCGTTGCAGGCCAAACGCGGCGTGCTGCGCGCCCTCAGCCGCAGCGAGCAGGAGCAGCTTTGCACCCACTACATCTCGGCGCTGCGGATCAAGACCCCCGGCGCGGAGACACCGATCAGGAATTTGTCCGGCGGCAACCAGCAGAAGGTCCTGCTCGCGCGCTGGCTGGCGACCCGGCCGGCGGTGATCATCCTCGATGAACCGACGCGCGGCATCGACATCGGCGCCAAGCAGGAAATCGAGCAGTTGATCGCCAAACTCCGCGACGACGGCCTCGCGGTGCTGTTCATCTCGTCGGAGATCGACGAGGTGGTGCGCAATTGCTCGCGGGTCCTCGTCCTGCGCGAACGGCGGCTGACCGGCGAGGTGGCGGGCGCCGGGCTGAATTCCGAGAGTCTTATGCACCTGATGGCGGGGACGCATGAATAGGCCTGCGTCAGTTTGTTTTTGTAGGGCCGCCGCTTGTCGGCGGGCCGGGTTGCGTGCGCAGCGAGGCCCGGCGACGAGCACCGGCCCTACACATTCGAACCAACGAGCTGGGGTCAGCGCGTTCCACCCATGAAAGCCCGGTCTCCAGTCCTCTGGCCGCTCGCCGGGCTCCTGGCGCTGGTGCTGCTCAACGCGGTGCACGACCTGGGCTTTCTGAAGGTCACGCTGCTGGACGGTCATCTCTACGGCGTGCCGGTCGACATCCTCACGCAGGGATCGCGCACGATGCTGGTGGCGCTGGGCATGACGCTCGTCATCGCCACCGGCGGGGTGGACCTCTCGGTCGGCTCGGTGGTGGCGATTGCCGGTGCGGTGTGCGCGGTGCTGCTGCAGGGCGGCCACAACCTGGCGGTGACGCTGGCGGCAGCCGTCGGCGTCGGCCTGTTTGCGGGCACCGCCAACGGGTTGCTGGTGGCCCGGCTCGGGGTGCAGCCGATCGTGGCGACCCTCATCCTGATGGTGGCGGGCCGCGGCGTGGCCCAGCTCATCGTGGACGGGCAGGTCATCATCATCACGCATCCCACGTTCGAGTACCTCGCCAATGGATTTTTGCTCGGCCTGCCTTTTGCGCCCCTGCTGGTCGCGGCGTTGTACCTGGCCGCCCATCTCGCGCTCCGCCGGACCGCCCTCGGGCTGTTCATCGAGGCCGTGGGGGACAACGAGACCGCGAGCCGCTTCGCCGGCCTGGCCGCGTCCCGGATCAAGCTCGTGGCCTACATGTTTTGCGGCGCCTGCGCCGGCCTGGCCGGCGTGCTGGCGGCGGCGAACATCCGGGCGGCCGATGCCCACCGCGCCGGTGAGAACATGGAACTCGATGCCATCTTTGCGGTGGTGGTCGGTGGCACGGCCCTGACCGGCGGGCGGTTTGTGATCCTCGGCACGGCCATCGGCGCGCTGCTCATCCAGACCCTGACTACCACCATGTACAACCTCGGGGTGCCGCCGGCCATCGCGCCAGTGCCAAAGGCGCTGCTCATCATCGGTGTCTCGCTCCTCCAGTCCGAAAAGATCGGCCGCTGGCTCGGCGGACTCTTCGGAAAAAAGGCGGCCTCATGATCAAGGCCTCTTCATGGGTCTCGCGCCAATTGCCGCTGCTCGTCACGGCGGCGATCTTTGCGGCGCTGTTTGCGACGGCAGCGCATTTCTACGACGGATTTTTCTCGGCCCGGGTGTTCATCAGCCTGCTGTCGGAGAATGCCTTTCTTGGCATCGCGGCGGTCGGCATGACGCTGGTGATCTTTTCCGGCGGCATCGACCTGTCGGTCGGTGCGGTCATCGGGTTTACCTCCATTTTCACGGCGACACTGATCGAGCGGCACCAGGTGGCACCGGGGCTGGCTTGGGCGCTGGGCCTCGCGGCCGGGGCCGGGTTGGGGGCGGGGATGGGGGCGCTGATCCACTTCTTCCGCCTGCCGCCCTTTCTGATCACACTGGCGGGGATGTTCCTGGCGCGCGGCGCCGGTTTCTGGATCAGCACCGACTCCATCGGCATCGGGCACGAGTTGTATGGCCGGATCTCCGGCTATGAATGGTTGTTTGGCCCGGTGGCCGTGCCGGCAAGCGCCCTCTTTTTGCTCGCGGTGATGCTGGCGGGCTACGGGGTGGCGCACCACACGCGGTTCGGGCGCACCCTGCTGGCCATCGGCGGCAACGAGCAGTCGGCGTTGCTCATGGGGTTGCCCATCGGCCCGGCCAAGATCGGGGTCTATACCGTCAATGGCCTGTGTGCGGCGCTGGCGGGTATTGTAGCCACATTTTACACCGGTTCGGGTAATCCCAGCATGGGCCTCGGGCTTGAACTGGATGCCATCGCGATTGTGGTCATGGGCGGGACGCTGCTGTCCGGCGGGCGGGGCCATATGCTGGGTACGTTGCTCGGCCTCCTGATTTTCGGCACCATCCAGGCCGCCATCCTGTTCGACGGGCGGTTGAGTTCGTGGTGGATGCGCATCGTGGTGGGCGCGTTGCTGCTGTTGTTTATCTTGTTGCAGCGCTATTTCTTGCGCAGGAAGTAAGCGGGCAGGCAGGGCCCGCTTTCAACGCGAAATTTCTACCGCCGCCAAAATCCAAGGAATCGGTCTTGCCTTGGGTGGGGGCGGTCTCTCTTTTCGGCCCTTCTTGTTCCTTAATCCATCAACCTAAACTGCAGTAACGATCGCAAGGCGGCCCGGTTTGGCCGACCTGTGTCTCGTCACGACATAGATCCATGAACGTAACTCCCAAAGACCTCCTCGATGCCGGCGTCCACCTCGGTCACCAGACCAAGCGTTGGAATCCGCGCTCCAAGCCCTACATTTTCGACCACCGTCAGGGCATCTCCATCATCGACCTCGAGAAGACTCACGCGGCGCTGGAAAAAGCCTGCACCTTCATCGAGAACCTCGTCGCCCATGGTGACGACATCCTGCTGGTCGGCACGAAGCGCCAGGCCCAGGAACTCATCAAGGAGGCCGCCGCCACGACCGGCATGCCCTACGTGACCAACCGCTGGATGGGGGGCACGCTCACCAATTTCGAGACCATCAAGAAGTCCCTCGCGAAGTTCAAAAAATACCAGGCGATGGACGCGAGCGGCGAGCTCGGCAAGTTCTCCTCCAAGGAGGAGTCCGCCATCCGCCGCGAAATGGCCCGCATGGCCCGCAACTTCGACGGCATCATCAGCCTGACCGCGCTGCCCCGCGCCATGTTCGTCATCGACACCAGCTACGAGGAGATCGCGGTGGCCGAGGCCAAGCGCATGAACATCCCCTCGATCGGCCTGGTCGACACCAACTCCGACCCGACCCAGCTCACGCACCCGATCCCCGGCAATGACGACGCGGCCAAGTCCGTGCGCATCATCATCGAGACCATCGTGGCCGCCATCCAGGCGGGCCTGGCCCACCGCGAGGCGCGCCGCGCCACCCCGGCCGAGACCGCCGCCGCCGCCGTCACGGGCGAGATCGACCTCGATAAGGTGATCATCCCTGCCAATCTGAAGGACGTCATCGAGGACAAGCCCGTCGTCAAGAAACGCACCAGCCGCGCCGGCGCCAACAAGTCCGCCGTCACCACCGACGAGGTTTAATCACCCAACACCCCTTACTATGTCAGTTGTCACAGCCAGCATGGTCGCGGAACTCCGCGCGAAAACCGGCGCCGGAATGCTCGAATGCAAGAAAGCCCTCGATGAAGCCAAGGGCGGCATGGAGGAGGCCCAGACGATCCTGCGCAAAAAGCTCGGCGGCAAGATCGACAAGCTATCCAGCCGCGCCACCAAGGAAGGCCTCGTCGAGTCCTACATCCACGTGGGCGGCAAGGTCGGCGTCCTGATCGAAATCAACTGCGAGACGGATTTCGTCGCCAAGACCGAGGACTTCAAGACCTTCTGCCGCGACCTCTGC
>JANMTJ010000276.1:0-1910 GCA_031390295.1 Oleiharenicola sp. | reverse complement strand
ATAGTCCTGCGGTTTGTCCGACAACCCGCACCCCAGATGGTCCGGCACGATGCACCGGATGCGCCCGCGCAGCGCCAGGACCACATTGCGGTAGAAAAACGACCAGGTGGGATTCCCGTGGACCAACAGCACGGCTTCGATGCCCTGGCCCTCGACCAGATAGCTCATGACGCCCGATCCGGTGTCGAAACGGCGCGGTGAGAAGGAATAAATCTCCTTCAGCCAGGGCGGAAGATGTTCCCCGGTTACCATTCCACAGCCAGCATGAGGCAGTTGATGCCGCTGCCGATGCCCAGCAGGGCTGCCTTCTCACCTTGCCGCAGCGCGCCCTGCTCCACGGCCAGCGCGAGAGTGCATGGCAAGGCGGCGGAGCCGGTGTTCCCCAGTGTTGCGAAGGTGGAAAAATCCTTGGCGATGTCGAGTCCCACGCTCTCGTAGAGTTTCTTGCGGTGCATGGAACCGACCTGGTGGCTGATGATCCGGTCCGGGGTCGTGCGGTTCCATCCGGTCTCCCGCTCAAAGGCCTGCCAGGTTTGCTGCGCCACCTCGACGCCGGCGAGCAGCAGCTGTTCGGAGTCCGTCTGCATCACCAGTGCATCCCCTTCCGTGTCGCCCTGGCAAAGGTCGCTGTGCTTCGTGGCCGCCATCGCCCTGCCCGACAGCAGACGATGTCGAGGTGCGCCGGCCGGCAGCAGGTCCTCATGGCACACCACCGCGGCCACGGCGGCCGACCCGATGGTGAGGTTGGCAAAGAACGGCTTGATGGCATTGCGGTCCAAGGGCGTGACCAACAGGTGCTGGATCGTCTGCTCGACCAGTGGCCGCCCGTTCTCGCCGGAGACCACCATCCCGCACTTGATCTGGCCGGAGTCTATCATGGCGGCCAGGGTCACCAACCCGTTGAGAAATCCGAGGCAGGCGTTGGAAAGGTCGAAAATCTGGCAGTCGGGACCGAGGCCGATCTTGTGATGCGCGAACGACGCGGTCGCCGGTTCCAGCATGTCACGGCAGACGGCCGAGTGAATCAGCACTTCCATCTGCCCCGGTTTGAAGGCGGACCGGGCCAGCAAGTTCTTTCCGGCCGCGGCGCTCGCGTCGGAAGGCTTGGTGCCGGCGGGCCACATGCGGCGTTCGCGGATCCCTGTCATCAGCTCCAGGCGCCCGGCGGGCAGTTTCAGCCGGTCATAAAGCGGTTTGAGCCGCTCCTCTATCGCTGTCGAGGTCCACTTCTCGTCCGGCAAGGCCGTGGCGATCGACTCAATGCAGGCATGGTGGAAACGCATGGATTATTTCTCGGGACGCATCGCCAGCCGGATGATCTCCTTGTCGAAATAGTTGCTGCCCAGGCCGGCATCCACGACCAGCGAGGTGCCGTTCAGGCCGCTGCTGCGCTCGCTCAACAGGAACGCCGCGACGTTGGCCACTTCCTGGGTCTCCAGGTTGCGTTTCCGGAAGGTCAGTTTCTCGGCGTAGAGGTAGCTCTCCAGATAGCCGGGAATGCCGGCGGAGGCGCTGGTCTTGAGCGGACCGGAGCCAAGCACGTTGAACCGGACCTCGCTCCCCGCGCTGAAGGACTTGGCGAGAAAGCGTGCGCAGGACTCAAGGGCGGCCTTGATCGGCCCCATGTAGCCGTAGTTGTCGGGCGTCACCAGCAGCGACGAGATGCCGATGGTCACCACCGAGGCCTTGGGGGCGAGATGCGGCTTGAAGGCCTGCGCAACCTCCACGAGCGAGAACGCGGAGATCGAGATCGCCTGCAGGAAATCCCTCCGCTTCGTCTCGGCGAAGGTCTTGAAGCCTTCGCTGTAGTTGGCGAACGCCACCGAGTGCACCAGCCCGTGCAGCGGCGCAAAACCTGCCGCAGCCACCTCCCCCGCCAGCCGCTCGCAGGAGCCCTCCTCCTCCACGTC
>JANMTJ010000671.1:0-2078 GCA_031390295.1 Oleiharenicola sp. | reverse complement strand
CACGGCGACGCTCAGGGCTTCCTGACCGCGCCCCAGGAAAACACCGCCGAAAATTTTGCCGCCGCGATACAGGCTGGCGAGCTTTTCATCCAGGAGGCGCGCCAGCAGCATCCATCGAAACGCCTGGATGCAGGTCTCGCGCGGAATTGCTGGCTCGGTGGCCGTCGTGCGGCTCGAAATCGTTTGAACCATGCGCCGAAGGTTATGACCGTTCGCGCAAGGTCGCGCAATCGTTTCTTTGGAATGCCCGAATCCTTAGCGAGACTTCGGAGCGCGGCAAAACGCGGCGGCGGCGCGATTTTTTCCGGGCGATTTCTCCAGATCCGTTTTTCCAGCGGCTGGCCTTGGATCAGAATGGCCGCGCGCCGCCCTTGCAGGCCTTGGCCGGCGGTGCGCTGGTGGTTTTTCTCGCGGCGCGAACGCGCTGCTCCCGCCCGAATGCCCTTCGGATTACACCGGCCTGGGTTCGGGTGGCTCCGGCCTGCGGTTTCAGCCTGAGGGCGCCGCCGGACCAAGGCCCGTCCACCAGCGCGCTTCCCACGTCTGCCACCAATTGAGCCAACTCACCGCCACTTCCACTCGTGCCACCAGTCGGCGCGCATGGCGCACCAGCACCGCGGGCAGCCGCACCATTTGCCGCAGGAGTGTTGCCACGGTCCAACTCTGGCATTCGTCGGGCAGGCAGAGCAGTTGCGCGGCTTTCATCAGGTTGTAGGCCAGCGCACCAATCGCATAGAACATCCGGTTGGCCACCAGGCTTTCGCAGGGCGGATGGTGCAGGTCCAGCCCGCGCAAGACTTCCTTGAATAATTGTTCCTTCCCGCCTTTCAAGCGGTGCCGGGCCAGAATCGCAGAGGCGTCGGAGCGCCGGCCTTCGTGCGCCACGAAGCCGTAACGCCAAAAGAGTTCGTCGCCTTTCTTCCACCGCGCCACCGCCAGGGTGAAGGTGAAGCCGCTGCCCTCGGTCGTGTGCCGGATGCCGGCGTGCTGCTCGGTCACTTCCGTACCATCGCGCCAGGTGGTTTTGGGTGCGTCGGTCCAGGCGCTGGCGGGCAGGGCGGCGGCGGTGCGCTCGGGCACGGTGGTCCACTTGTTGTAGCTGACGCTCCAGTGGGTGAAGCCGGCCTGGTCGATGGCCGCCAGATAAGCCGCGCTGCTGGAGCCGCTGTCGGCCAGGAAATCACTGCGGCGGTCCTGCCAGAGAGGTTGGTGGCGTTGGAGCAAGCCCGGCAGGGCGCCGCTGACGTCGCCGGGGGCGCCCAGTTCCCCGTCCAACAGGAAGGGGCCAAACCAGAGCGTCTGCCAGGAGAGGGCGCGCTCGCCGTTGTAATTGATCTTCGCGCCTTCGAAGCTGGGGCCGTGGACTTCGATCTGGGTGTCGTCGAAGAAAACTTCGGCGCGACCGGCGTAGGTCCAGCGGCCGGTGTCGGCGCGCCCGATGACCCAGGAGATGAACTGGCTGATGAGTTGCCAGAGCGCGGCGATGGAAGTGTCGTTCTGTTTGCGCAGCCATTCCCCGAGCTGGGTCTGATCGGCGAACTTTTCGACGCGCGCCAGTTGGCGCGCCAACGGCTCGTCGTTGAGCCGCTCGGCGTCCGCCAGGCTGGCGCCGCCGGAGCACAAACAATAGAGCAGTTGGGCGACGATGAGTTCCGGGCTGTAACCGTGCGTGGTGCGCGTGCGCGGGTCCAGACCGGGCAGGGCGCGCAGCTTGTTCCAGAGATCAAACTGCTGGGCCAGCGCTTCGAGGGCGGGCAGGCCGCCGAGGGTGGACTGCTTTTGAGCGGGGACGAACTCGAAGCGCAGTTTGGGGGAACGTTTCTTGATGAGCGGCACGCCTCATGGACCGACGCGACCGGGCGATGTTCAAAGTCCGCCCAAAAATACTTCACCCCCAGGTGCAGCACCCAAGGCTGTCGGTAAGGTTGTGGGTGTGCTACCCACGGCTGAGTTTTCAGACAGGCTCTGAAGGGAATCTTCGTTTTGGGTTGCCGAGGTGGCGAGACCAGGTCTTCGACCGAAACTCCACGCATCCCCCGGGATCAATGCTTCCGCAATTCAGCCGCGATGATTGTCCG
>JANMTJ010000644.1:0-6154 GCA_031390295.1 Oleiharenicola sp. | reverse complement strand
AAAACTGACTGGTAGAAAGGCGGCCGGCGACGGGACCTCAAGGTTTGGGGGCTCGGTCAGCCCCGACGCCAGCCACTGGAGGCAATAGAGAGACCCTACCGGTCCAAATGGGCTGAAGCGGGGAGGGAATGTGACCAAACTGGGGAAATTTTCGGGGCCGGTTTTAGGACCCTGAAACCGGCTCCGTGCTTGCGTCGTCTTGCGATTGTCGTAAACATTGCGATGAGACCGTCGAGGGCCCCTAATAATTGGCCGAACAGCGTGGCGCCGTTCTTCCCCTGAGCTTTCAGCGAGCCGGCTCGATGTCCGGCGGACCGCAGTCACCGAAGCCGGCGCCGGTCACGAGCTTCGACCGCACGGAGCTCAACACCATTCTCAATATGTATGGCCGCAAGGTCGCGGCGGGCGAATGGCGGGACTACGCCCTCGATTTCCTGCGCGAGCGCGCCGTGTTCTCGGTGTTTGCACGCGCCTCCGAACGCCCGCTCTACATGATCGAGAAGACCCCGAAACTGCGGGCCAAACAGGGCCAGTACATGGTCTCGGGCCTGGACGGCCGGATCCTCAGGCGCGGCCACGAGCTGAGCACGGTGCTCCGAGTGCTCGAGCCCAAGCTCGCTCTGGTCGAGTGATTTCGGTTCGTCCGGCGGCCCAGGCCGATGTTCCGGCGATGAGCCGGGTGCTCACCCGGTCGATCGCCGAGCTTTGCGCGGCCGACCACCGCAACGATCCCGCGCTCGTCGCCCGCTGGACCGCCAACAAGACCGTGCCGGGCGTTGAGAAGATGCTGGCGAACGAGGGGGTGACGCTGCTGGTCGCCGAGCATGACGGCGCCATCGCCGCGGTCGGCGCGATCATCGAGCCCGACACGATCGGTCTCAACTACGTCGATCCGGACCACCGCTTTGCGGGGGTCAGCAAGGCCCTGCTGGAGGCGATGGAAGACGAACTGCGCTCCCGGGGCGTCAGCGACGCAAAGCTCCACAGCACCGGGACCGCCCACCGGTTCTACCTCGGTGCCGGGTGGCAGGACGCCGGTCCGCCGGAGGAGGGTTTCGGGATGCACGATTATCCGATGCGGAAGCGGCTGGGTTAGGACGACTTCTTGCCAAGGGTTTTCGAGATCTTGGCAGACTTCGGGCCATCCAGCGGTTTCGGCATAGGGATTCCGTACTCCGCAAACAGCTCGCGCACCGGACGAAGCTCTTTGATTTCAGCATCCGTCAATTCGGGGGCGTCATCGTCGAAATCCGGCGGCGGAGGCTGGAGCTTAGTTTCGGGCGACATGTTGCAAAACTCCTTCTGGCCTGAAGCGACCTTAGCAGTCGGGTCTCCCTCCCCTTGATGGGGAGGGTAGTGCAGCTTGGTGAGCGAAGCCGAGCTGGCGGAACTTGGGTGGGGTGGGGCAGCGCGAGCAGCGGGCTCGCCTATCCCGGAGGGTGCCGCCTGCTGATCTTGCAGTATCGCCGCTTGTGGTCTCGACGATCATCGAGCTCCGGGCCCACCCCACCCTGGCTCCGCTAGGCGCCTGCGCGCCAAGCCGCGCTACCCTCCCCATCAAGGGGAGGGAGGGGTCCGGTGGATCAAAGCGCCTTCTGCATATGCACAATGTCGAGCCAGCGGTCGAACTTGAAGCCCACGGCCTCGTAGGTGCCCACCGTGCGGAACCCGAGCTTTTCGTGGAGCCGGATCGAGCCCGTGGACTCCGCCGTGATCACCCCGATCATCTGCCTGAAGCCAAAAGCCCGAGCCCGGTCGATCACGGTCTCCATGAGGGCAGTGCCGACGCCCTGCCCCTGCGCGTCCGGTGCGCAGTAGACCGTGTCCTCGCAGGTGAAGCGGTAGGCGGGCCGCGGCCGGTAGACCGAGGCATAGGCGTAGCCGAGGAGGTCACCGTCGCGCTCGGCGACAAAGACCGGGTGTCCCATCTCGAGCATGGGGCCGAACTTGCCGCTCGCCATGGCGGTCTCGCCCGGCGGATCGGTGTCAAAGGTCGCCGTCGAGTTGACGACGTAGTGACGGTAGATCGCGGTGATCTGCGGGATATCGCCCCAGGCGAGGGGCCGGATGTCGAAGTCGCTCACGAAAACCTGCCGGCAAAGAAAAGGGCCGCGGTCCTTTTAGACCGCGGCCCCGTGACTTTCCAATCAGACTTCTCGATCCCAGGGATCGACCCCGTGCTTCAGACTGCGTCCGTTACTCGCGGTTGCCGAACAGGCGGAGCAGCATCATGAAGAGGTTGATGAAGTCGAGGTAGAGGCTCAGCGCGCCCATGATGGCGCCCTTCTGCAGAACGTCGGCGCCGAACGAAGCAGAGTAGCTCTCCTTGATCTTCTGCGTGTCGTAGGCGGTGAGGCCCACGAAGATCAGCACGCCGATCGCCGAGATGGCGAATTCGAGCATGCTCGACTGCAGGAAGATGTTGACCAGCATCGCGATGATGAGACCGATCAGGCCCATGAACAGGAAGCTGCCCATGCCGGTCAGATCGCGCTTGGTGGTGTAGCCCCAGAGGCTCATGGCACCGAAGGTGGCGGCGGTGATGAAGAACACTTTCGCGATCGAAGCGTCGGTGTAGACCATGAAGATCGAGCTGAGCGAGAGGCCCATGACGGCCGCGAAGGCCCAGAACACGATCTGCGCGGTGCCGGCGCTCATCCGGTTGATGCCGAAGCTCAGAGCCAGCACGAATGCAAACGGCGACAGGGCAATGACCCACATCAGCGGGCTGGTATAGAGCAGCGCGCCCCAGGCCGTCAGGTTGCCAGTCGCATCAACGGCAGCGGCATTGCCAAAGTAGGCAACGAGGCCGGTGACCACGAGGCCAATGCCCATGTAGTTGTAGACCTTCAGCATATAGCTGCGAAGGCCCTCATCAACGGCCGCGGCGGTTCCGGCCCGCGCGGTCAGGGTCGAACGGTCGAATTCAGCCATTTTGAGTTCCTTTCAGACGCCCGCGGCACCGTCCCTCCTCGGAGGCAAGCCGCTTTGACGCAGAATATGAGGGCGGAACCTTGGAAATACAAGGCTTTCAACCCGCGGTGACCGCGACCAAAGATTACATCGCGGCAATCTGCCCGCTGTCTTCAAGCATTAACTTCTGATCCCGATCTTTGTCCTTGGCGCGGGATTCGCCACCCGCTACGGTTTTGTCGCGAGTTGCGAATCGTCCCCGACTACAAAGAGGAGGGTCGCGTGCCCAGACTCTTCACCGGCCTCGAAATCCCACGGGACGTGGCCTTTGCCCTCTCGCTCAAGCGCGGCGGCCTGACCGGCGCCCGCTGGATCGACACCGAAAACTACCATATCACGCTCCGCTTCATCGGCGACGTCGACGGCCGCGTGGCCGATGAGATCTCGGACAGCCTCGACCGGCTGAGCCACAGCCTCTCATTCAATGTAAAGCTCACCCATCTCGGCGCTTTTGGCGGCGACAAGCCGCGAGCGCTCTATGCCGGCGTCGAGGTCAACAGCACCCTGACGCAGCTCCAGGCCGCCCACGAACGGGTGCTCCAGCGCATCGGCCTCGAGCCCGAGGGCCGGAAATTCACCCCCCACGTGACGCTCGCCCGCCTGCGCGGCGGCAGCGCCCTCGACATCGCCCATTTCATCGCGGGAGCCGGGCGATTCGAGCCCCTGACCTTCCCGGTTGGCCGCTTTGTCCTCTTTTCGAGCCGGGACTCGGTGGGCGGCGGTCCCTACCTGGTCGAGCAGGCCTACCCGCTCGCGGCCTGATGCTTAACCAAACCTTTACCGTCCGGGCGCAAACACGGATGTGCCCGGTTTGTCACGACAAAATGCCGACAAATTTCCCCTCAATGGTCACTGAAACGTTCAGAAGCGCTGATGCATTGATCGCTTGGTAACCATGCCGAGGGCAGCATGACCGGGCAGGTCTTAACTGGCGCGCCGTCACAAAGATGAGGACTACATCGCAATGACTTCGATCCAGCGTCATGGGGCAGCCGCCCTCGTTGCCACCCTGATCGTGGCCGGCGCGGCGGTCGGAACCGCCCAGGCCCAGGCGAACAATCTCGGCACCTTCAACGCCTGGACTGCCTGGCAAGGCACCGATTCCGCTGGCCCGATCTGCTACATTTCTAGCCAGCCCGCCGACAGCGAACCCAAGAACGTCAATCGCGACCCGATCCACTTCCTGATCATCCACAGGAAGGGTCTCGGCACCAAGAACGAGGTGCAGACCCTGATCGGCTATCCGTTCAACTCGAGTAGCCCGAACGCCACGGCAACCGTCGACGGCAAGCAGTACCCGATGGTCGTCGAAGGCGCTGCCGCCTGGCTCGCCTCGACCGGCGACGAAAGCGGATTTGTCGCCGCCCTCAAGGCCGGCACGACGCTGGTCGTCCGCGGCACCAGCCAGCGCGGCACCAACACCACCGACACCTATTCGCTGCGCGGCGTGACCGCGGCGATGACCGAGATCGACAAGGCCTGCGCGTAAGCGCTGCCCGATTTCCCGTGGCTTCGCCCGGGCGGTGGCAACCACCGCCCGCTCCTGCTAGTTAAGCAGCCATTGTCACGAGGCCCACGTTCCTGATGCTTGTTCGTCTGCTCGCCACCGCTGTCGCGTTTTTCCTTCACACCGCCGCCGTCTCCGCCCAGCAGGTGCGCCTGCTCGGCGACTTCCGCGACTGGTCGGCCTACACGGCCGTCGATGGCGTCGGAAACATCTGTTTTGCCCTGGCAAAGCCGGTTGAGGTGACCCCGCAGCCCGATGGCTTCACCGCGGCCTACCTCTACCTGACGCACCGCCCGGCGGAATCGGTCGCCAACGAGATCAACCTCGTCGCGGGCTTCGCCTTCGCGCCCGACACGCCCGCGACCCTTCAGGTTTCCGGCGAGACCTTCGACCTCTTCACCGAAGCCGATGCCGCCTGGCTCCTCGATCCCGCCCGCGCTGACGGCCTTGCGAGCGCCATGCGCGCGGGCACGACGATCATCCTCGAAGGGACATCGGACCGGGGGATCAAGATCCGCGAGACGTTCTCGCTGAGCGGAGCGACTGCAGCGTCGCGGGCGATCGACGCGGAGTGCTGAGCGAGGCCAAGCGCCCCGCTTGTCAGCGTCGCCAGCACGACGGCGTTGCGAAAATCACCAGAGGGCATCGTCATGGGCTCCGAGTGCCGGGGCTCCGGGACGCTCACTAAAGCTGTTGGCAAATCCAAGACATCCTGCCCGTCGCCGGGGGCCCGATCGGCTGCTAAGGTTCTTGCAGCAGAACCGCGGAGGAGGTCATGCCAGCAACATCCCTGTTACCTGGAAACGAGCGAGAGCCGGCCCGCAAGATTGCGATTGATTTCCGGCCGGCGGGCAGTCTGGAACACTTGATTGTCGACGGTGACAACTGGGGAACGTTGCAGGATCGATACCAAATCTCCGCGCGCACGATTATCGAGGCCAACTTTCAGACGGCCGTGCCGGAAGAAGTGAACTGGTATCTGCATCACTATGTGAACTGCGATACGCCGACACCTGATCGATACAACTGGCGCTTCTCGACCTCTGCGCGAAATGGGCCGAGCCCACGTGCCGGTATCATCTACATCCCACCGACAGTCTACGTCTTCGATGACGATATCATCGTCGTCCCTAAGCGTCCGATCCGGTTCACCAATTGCCTGGAACAGGGACGCATTGCACCCGAACAGAAAGTCCCCGCAACCATCAGCAGTGACTGGCAGGATTTTCCATCGCCTGTCATTCGAGCCTATACGGCAGCGGCTCTGTGTGTGGCGTCCCATGCGGCACAGCGTTTGACCTTGGTACAGGCGGCATCAGCCCGAGAAGCGAGATGGAACCAGGGACCAGAGCACGGCTGGTTTGGTGACTACTCACCCTACAAGGCCAAGAAGGTCCATGAGACGTTCCTCGAGATTGTCCGCATTCTTTCCGGTCGCAGGCTAAAGATCGACGGCGACAACGGGTTCTCGAGTTACGGAGACGCCCTGCCCGGTATCCACAAGATCAAGCTGGGTACAGATTGGCGTATGCCGTCCCCCGAGGTTGGTCTGCTGCCGGACCACGAACGGGTGCAGACGATTGTCCACGAAGCCGCGCATATCGCAGGTCGCTTTTCGAGTGCTGAGAACAAGTTTTACGGTCCTAAGGCGTCGCGAAAACTTGCCCGGTGGCG
>JANMTJ010000622.1:0-19003 GCA_031390295.1 Oleiharenicola sp. | reverse complement strand
CCAGATCCTCCCCCGCGTGCTCACGTGGTGGCCGGCCAAGATGATCGGCACGTCCCTCGGCATGACCGCCTTTTTCATCGCCTACTTCTGGGTGCTCCGGCACCCGCAGTTCCCCGTCACCACGATGCCGCTGACCGTGATCGACCGATGGATCTCATTCCGGCCGGAGGCCCTGGTCCTCTACCTGTCCCTGTGGTTTTATGTGTGCCTGGCGCCCGCGCTGGTGACCGACCGCCGCGAACTCATCTCCTTTGGCATGGCCTGGATCGGGCTCAGCGCGGCCGGCCTGGGAATTTTCCTGCTCTGGCCGACCATCGTGCCCCAACCCGACGTGGACTGGTCGCTGCATCCCTCCATCATTTTCCTGAAATCCGTCGATGCGTCCGGCAACGCCTGCCCTTCCCTCCACGTCGCCTTTGCCGTGTTCAGCGCGGTCTGGTTCGAGCGCCATTTGCGCCAGCTCGGCGCCGGCCGACCGGCCCGCGCGCTCAACTGGCTGTGGTGCCTCGGTATTTTGTATTCCACGGTCGCCACCCGCCAGCATGTCTCGCTCGACGTCATCGCCGGGGCCGGACTGGGCGCGCTGGCCGCGGCCGCGCATCTGCGCTGGCTGCGCGTCACGGCCCGCTCTTAATCCTCCAGTTGCCCATGACCGGGCACGATGCAACGGTAGCCCTGATCGTGCAGCTGCCCGAGCACGCGGCGGATGGCTTCGACCCGGATCGCCGCCGGCACCCGGGGTCCCTCGTGCATCAGCAAAATCGCCCCGGGTGCCAGCTCGTGCAGGACACGGGAGGCCACCACCCCGGCATCGCCCGACCGGCGTTCCAGACCCCGCGCACTCCAGCCGATGCAAGTGAGGCCGCGGGCCCGCAGCGCCGGCCCCAGCCAGAGATTCTTGATTCCCGCGGGTGGACGGAAGCGCGTTGGTTGCACACCGGCCTCGCGCAACACCGCCAGCACGTCGTCGAGTTCCTTCGCCACGCGGCCCGGTGAAGCGCACCAGAAGGTCGCGAGGGGATGTGTCTGGGTGTGGTGCGCCACCTCGTGCCCCTCGGCGGTGATCGCCCGGATAAGCTCGGGATGGCGCGCGGCGATTTCCCCGATCACGAAAAATGTCGCGTGCGCACCGTGCGCGGCCAGCAGTTCAAGGATGCGCGGGGTGTCCGCGGGATCGGGGCCGTCGTCAATCGTCAGCCATACTTCGCGCCGCGCCGTCATGAAGCGCCGGTGCATGCGCACCACTCCCCGGGCGCCGGGCACGAACACATGATAGGCCAGCAGCAGGTCGGGGCCGAACCACAAGGTCAGGGCCGCGGCGGGCGTGGTCCAGCCGACGAACAGGGCCGCCAGCTTGCCCGCGAGATTGACGATGACGAGGAGCCACACGCCGCCACCCCTATCAGAACGACCAGCCATACCCGAGTGTGAAACCCAGGGCGTCGATGCCGGGGTTCGGCGTGGTCTGGCCCCCGTTTGACAGGTGCTGATACATGATGCCCGCACTGAACCGCCGGTCCTTGGCGGTGACGACTTCGACGCCGCCGCGGATGAACCAGTTCAAGGTGAAGTCCTGGCCCTGCCCACCCCTGATGCCGCGGGAATCGATCAGTCCGAAACCACCGCCGGCCCCGGTGAACAACGACCAGGTCCCGGTCTTGTCCCACCATTCAATCGAGGGCGAACCGGAGAACCCCACGTAATGGGTTTCCGGTCCATGCTGGACCCACGTGCCGATCAGGGTCAGCCGGTGGCGGACCATCAGCCGCGATCCGTCGGCAAAGGCATGCCCCAGAAATTCCTTGGACCGCCACGACAGCTGCGTGGGCACAAGCCGGTACGAGATCGGGGTGCCGGCACCGATTTCCCAGAGCACGCCCGATTCAAGGTCCAGGGCGTCAGTGGCCCACGGGCGGGCCCGGGCCGGCTCGTCTGCTAATGTGGTGAGGCCCAGGACTGAGCCGAGCAGGACGAACCTAAGAAATGGGTGCATAAAGCAGGGTAACGAGCGCCAAAGACGCAGTGCTCGCGGTCTTGTTCGCACTCTGGCTGCCGTCCGGAGTGCGTCAATGGGCATGCAATGGGGTGGTCACCCCCATTCCGGGTGAATTTCTTCTTTTGACCCCGCGAACCCCGGTCAAGATGCTGTGTGGAACCATGGAATCATCCACCCCCTCAACCGGCCGGCGCTGGAAAAAAAAGCACCTCCTGCTCGTCGCGGGTCTGGCGGGGTTGTTGGTGCTGATTTTCATCCTCAGCCGCACCACGGGCCTGCGGGAAGCCGTTGATCGCGTGGTGACGATCTTGCGGGAGGCGGGGCCGGTGGTTTTCTTCCTGGCGATGGCTCTGCTACCGGCCGCGGGCTTCCCGATGTTAGCCTTCACCCTGACCGCCGGGCCGGTGTTTGGCCCGACGCTGGGTGCCGGTTGGGTGATCGCATGCTCCCTGGTGGCGGTGGTGGTCAATTTGCTGCTGACCTACTGGCTGGCCAACCGCGCCCTGCGTCCGCTCGTCAGCCGGCTGCTGGCTTATTTTGAATTCCGTCTGCCGGAGACCACGGCGGGCAATGCGTGGCAGGTGGCCTTGATCGTGCGCCTGACCCCGGGACCGCCCTTCTGGGTGCAGAGTTATCTGCTGGGCCTGATTCGCGTGCCCCTCGCGCCCTATCTGGTCGTGTCCACGCTCGTCATGGCCGGCTACATCGTCGCCTTGGTGCTGGGAGGCGAGGCGCTCGCCCAGGGCGACGGTCGGCTTGCCTTCGGCGCCGCCGGTGCTTTGGTGGTTTTCGTCGCCCTGCTGCAACTCCTGCGCCAGCGCACGGCCCGACGGAAAGCAGCCGCCACCGCCATTTTGGTCAGCCCGCCCCAGCCTCTTCCCGTCAACGTCAACCGTTCATGAGCGTCGCCACCACCAAGCCCTGCCCCTTGCGCATCGCCTTTGGCGAGGACGAGTCAGCGGCGTTTGACACGGGTGTGCCCGTGCTCGCGGGTGAAAGCGTCGACCACCATTTTGAAAACGCCCGGCCCGCCGGGCGGGCGGGGGCCCTCGAGCTCTATCAGGCCGGGGACTGGCTGCTCGGGGCCGCCACCGTGCCCCTGACCGGTGGCTTGGAGGAGGCGACGCACCGGCTCTACGATAATATCATCACGGCGACCCCGGGCCGGCATCTCGCCCGCATCTGGAACTACGTCCCGGCGATCAACGAGAACGGGCCCACGGGGCTGGAAAACTACCAGCTCTTCTGCCGGGGCCGCTCGCTGGCGTTCGAGCAGCACTACGGCAGCGGGTTCAAGTCCCTGCTGCCCTCCGCCTCCGCGGTGGGCTGCAGGTCGCCGGGGCTGACCGTCGCCTTTGCCTCGGGCCCCGTGCCGCCACGCCACGTGGAGAATCCGCGACAGGTGCCCGCTTATGATTATCCCGATGCCTATGGCCCGCGCGCCCCTAGTTTCGCCCGGGCGACCGTGGTGCCCGGAGCCGCCGACTCCACCGTCTTCATCTCCGGCACCGCCGCCATCCTCGGTCATGCGACCATTGCCCCGCACAACCTGCGCGAGCAGCTGGCCTGCACCCTCGAGAACCTCGGCGATATTTCCCAAGCCTGCGGGCTCGGCCGCGACCTCGATCAAGGCGGTTCGGCCAGGCGTCGCTTCAAGGTTTACGTCCGCCACGCCGCGGATCAGCCCCAGGTCGCGGCCATCCTCGAAGAGCGGCTCCTCTCGGGCGCCGATCGCGTATCCTATCTCCAGGCTGATATCTGCCGCGCCACCCTGCTCGTCGAGATCGAGGCCTCGCTCTTTGGCGTCCGCCGGCCCGCCTGATCAGAAAGTCATGGCCCGCAGCGCCCGGAGGTCCGGTTTGCCCCGGACGGTCAGCGGCAACGCGGCGACCACCCGCAGCTTTTTGGGTACCTTCCATGCGGCGGTATCGGCGAGCAGCTCACCGCGCAATTCCGCGGCCGTTCGGCCGCTTGCCACCACGGCACCGAGCATGGGATCGGCCCCCGCGCCGATGCCGACCCAGACCTCCCGCACGCCCGGGAGTCGCCGCAACCGGTCGGACACTTCCGCCAGATTCACCCGCCGGCCGGCAACTTTCACCGTCGTGCCGCGCCGACCGAGCAGGGTCAGCCCGCCGCGCGCATCCCAGGCCACCCGGTCCGGCATGACCCAGGCGCCCCACCGGCCGACCCGCCGGCGGTTGCCCTGCGTCAGCACCGCGGCACTGCATACGCGGAGCCGCGTCCCGCTCAGCCCGGTCAATTTCACCCCGCGCATCGCCCGCCCCACGCTCCCGGCCAGGGTCGCCTGACCCGTGGCATCATAGGCGATGCCGCCCGTCTCACTGGAACCATAAAAGCCGTGCAACCGCCGGCCAAACCGGGCGGCAAAATCCCGCGCCACCTCCGGCGGCAGCGGCGCGCCCGCCGAAATGCCGAGACGCAGACTGTCCAGCGCCAGGTCAGACGCCGCCAGCGCCCGCCACATGGCGGGCACCCCGGGAAACACGGTCGGCTGCCAGCGTGCAAAATCCGCCGCGATGGCGTGCGGCAGCGGCGCCGACCCGCAGACCAGCGGCACGCCCTGCGCGAGCAGCGGCACGGTCAGGTTCCCGATGCCATAGGAATGCCCGAGCGGGATCAGGGCGTAATTCAGGTCGCGCGGCCGGATGCCCATCGTGGCCGTCACCTGCCGCCCGTCGGCGAGCAACTGGCCGGCCGTGAACACCAGCGGGCGGGGCTGGCCGGTCGTGCCGGATGTCACCTTGATGAGGCAGACCGCCGGGTCGCGATGGCGCCTGGCTCCCGGCAGCGCCTTGAGTTTAGTCCCGTCCCACCAGAATCCCGCGCGGACCGACTGCGCGAGCCGCTGCTGTGCCACCGGCGGCTCGGCCGCATCGAGCGGCACCACGACCGCCCCGGCCTTCAGCAGGCCCAGGAAAATCTCCAGCCAGCCGATGCCATTCGCCGCGGCGAAGACCACCGCGCGTCCCTGCAACGCGTCCGGCGCAGGTGCATGGGCGGCCAGCCAGGAGGTGGCGCGCGCATCGAGTTCGCGAAAGGTCACCGCCGATCCGTCCGCGGCCTGCACTACCGCCCGGTCGTCGCCCCGCCGGCGCAGGGTTTTCGCCCAAGCTTGGAGCAAGGCGTGGCTCATGGCGATTTGCCCAGCGCGGCCAGGTGCTCGAGTTCGATGACCAGCAGGGCCACGAGCACCATCAGGGCCACGGTTGAACCAAGGGCGCTCACGACGGGAATATCACTCAGCGCCAGCACCCCGAATGACGCGGCGGTGGTGAGCGCCGACAACCGCACCGACACCGGCGGCGGTTCGCACCGGTAGGCCGAGGTGGCGGAGAAGATCGAGTAGTTATGCGTCAGGCACACGCCGAGGAAGGCCCCCAGCAGGTGGAACAGGTTGAGCGGATGTCCGAACCAGCCGAACCAGCCGAAGAGGCCCAGGCAAGCGCCGCACGGTATGGCAAAGATCCGCGCCCCGTCGCGCCAGCCATAGGTTAGAAGCACGCCGGCCCCGACGATCGCGAGCCCCGTCAGGCTCAGCCACAACGCGGATTGACGGTAACGGCCAAACAGCCGGTTGAGCGACTGGAGCTGACCGGCGCTCACCGTGTGCAGCTCGGCCGGCGGTGCGATTGCCGGTGCCGCCCGCGCGAGGGTGACGAACCAGCTCAACGGCCGGCCCGTGTGCAGCAGCAACCCGACCGGCCCGGTGAGCTTCCCCTGCAACGCACCGAGCGCTGTCTCGAGATCGCTCTCCCTGGCCGAGGCAACATGGCGGGCGTAGGCCTCGAAAAACGCCGCGAACTCGCCGTCGTCGAATCCCGCCGCGATCAACGCAGCGCGCAGTTGTCCGGCAAATTCCGGATGCTCCCGGCCGAAGCGCAGCGCGACCGCATGCACCTCGCCGGTCGGGACCACGGCGCCCAGACCGATGGTCCGGGTGTGCCCGCCGCCGATGGTCTGCAACCACGCTTCGAATCTGGCCAGCGAGGTGCGGGCCTCCGCCACGCTGCCGCCATAGGTGAGATAAACCGTCCGGTCAGACTGCCCGCCGAACAACGCGTTGATGCGGGCGTCCTCCCGCTTGAGTTCCGGGGAGGGTATTTCCAGCTCACGGATGTCATCCTTCCAGTGCAGCTGCATCAGGCCCGGCAGCGCGACCACCCACCCCAGGATGAGCAGCCGGCGGAGGTTGCGCCTCACCCGGGCCGGCAAGCCATTCGCTCCGCGAAATTCGCGGGCCTCGAGAAACGGATTCCGGACGGTGGAAAAGTAGACCACGGCGCCGGCCAGGGCGCTGATCAGGCCGGCCCCGACAAAGACGCCGAGCTGGCGGATGAACGGCAGGTCGGAAAACAGCAGCAGGGCGAACCCCGCCACCGTCGTGAGGCAGCTCGCGAGCAGCGGCTTGGCCAGCCGGCGGACTTTCTCCCAGTAATCCTCGTCCGGCCGCGCCGGCGGCTGCATGAAGAGATAAAATCCGTAGTCGATCGCCACCCCGGTCAGCAGCGAGCCGATCACAAACACCAGGATGTGCAGCCGGTCGAACACCAGGGTGGCGGCCACCCAGGCCCCGAGCAGCGACAGCCCGATGACCGGAATCAAATGCAGGCCGCGATGCGCGCTGCGGATGAAGGTGAAGGCCACGGCGAGCACCGCCACCAGCGAAAGTGTGTTGAGCCACTTGACCTCATGCTCGATCCGGGCCCGGCTGGCCGCAGCGTAGCGGTTCACTCCGGTGTAGGCCACCGTGAAGCCGGAAAATTCCGCGCGCACGAGGGCGGCGGTCCGCTCAATGGCCGCAAAGGCCGGACCCTGCCCCGCCTCGCTCAAGGGCGACGCGGCCAGTCGGCCCCACACAAGCGCGGGCGTGCTCGCAATACCCGGGGCCGGCTGCACCAGCTCGAGCCCGCCCTTCAAGCGGTCGACCGCGCCGGGCATGAGCAGCAGCGGATCCGCCGGGATCAATTCCTGAAAGGCCAGGGCTTCGGGCGCGGCTAGAAACCGGTTGAGCGCCGTCGCGGTGTCGTGGGCCAGCCACCCGGAAAATCCGTCCGGTGCACTGCCGGTGACCGCATGGGCGGCGGCGCGTTCCTGCAACCAAAGGGGAAACAACAGGGTGAACCGTTGTGCAAACAGCTCGCGGCCCACGGCATCGCGGGCGGCCGTGTCCCCCATGACCACGACCTGATCGAAAGCCGGCTCGCGGCCCAGCTCCGTGGCAAAGCGCATCACCGCTCCGGGCGGGGCGGGTTGGCCGGCGGCGGTCAGTTCAAACAGCATCGTGCGCGCCTCCGCCTGGCTGGCCAGCGAGCGGACCAGCGTCAGCTCCGGGGCCTGATCATCCACGGGCAGCAGGTCGAGCACATCGGTCGAAATCTTGCGCGAATAATCCAGCCGCAGCAGCCACGTGCCGCCGAGCAGGACGATGGCGGCCAGCAGGCCCCAGCCGTAGAGTTGGCGTTGGCGGAAGGGCATGCGGTTCAACGGAAGTAGGTTTTCAATTCCCCGGCGGTAAACTCCGCCACTGAGCGCGGGGGCTCGATGAAAATGGCAATGGCCTGTCTCGCGGTGCGGCGGATCTCGATCGAGCGGATCGTGGCGGCGAGGCCCGTCACCGTGATCCGGCCGACACTGCGGCGCAGCGTGTCCGTGCGCGGCACAAGCTGAAGCGTCCACCCTGCCCCCTCGCGCAGGCCGTAAAGCTCAAAATCCGGTTCCAGCGCCGCGAGGTCGAAGCGCAGGACGTGCCGCAAGGCCTCGTTCGCCGCCGCGGCGCGCGGGTCGGCCGGCGGAGCCTTTTCTCCGGCGGCCGCGCGGATGAGGACGCCCAGGTCATCGAGGATGACCGTCCGCTCCTCCGGGGCCGTGTAATGCAGGCTCAGGCCGCGGGCGGAAGAAACGCGAACCTCCCCCTGCAACTCGACGGGTTGCTTCTTGAAGGGAAAATAACGGCGCTCGGTGAAATCCGCGACGATGTCGGGATGGCGGGCAAAGGCCCCGGTCAGGTCGCTCCATTCCGGTGCGGCCGGCGCCAGCTGTTGCGCCGGATCCGGGGCGGGATCCTTCCCGGCCGCGCGGCCGGCGGTGACGCCAGCGAACAGCAAAGCCAGCAGGATCACGGTGGCCCGCGCCTGGCGCCGGTGCCGCAGCATGGCGGGCCAGCGCCAGAACAGGAGTTCCAGGATCAACCGGGTGTGCATCCACACGAGCAGGGCGTTGTCGCGCAGGTAGTGAAAATGTGACACGCCCCCCTCGGCGCGGGAAAAATACCGCACGGGCGCGGGGCGGTTGTGCAGCGGCACCCCGGCCCAGCCCAGGCGCACCGCCGCCTCGGTGTCGAAATCATAGCGCCGGCCGCCGTGGCGCGGCCCGAGCACCGCCAGCAACGGATCGAGGGGATACACGCGAAAACCAAAGAGGGGGTCGATCGTCGCGGCGCCGAGCAACTCGAGGTGCACGAGCCCGACGCTGAGTTTCCGGCCGTGCAGCCGCTCAACGGGAATGTTGGCCGGGAACACGGGCCGGCCCAGGACCAGTGCGGCGGGCTGGCCCAGCGAGGCGGCCATGAACTCCGCGATGCTGCCGGCCGGGTGCTGACCGTCGGCGTCCATGACCAGGGCGTGGGTGAAACCGCGGGCCCGCGCCTCCAGCGCGCCGGCGAGCACGGCGGCGCCCTTGCCGGAGTTGCGCGGTTGCCGCAGCACCGTGAGCGCGGGCTCGGTTTTCGCCAGCTCGAGCACGGGCTGTTCACTGCCATCGGTGCTGCCGTCGACGACCACGAATACCGGCTGCCAGTGCCGCAGGACCTCGGCCACCACTTCGCGCAGCCGCGGCCCGGTGTTGTAGGTGGGCAGCAGAACCAGGTGCGTGGTGGAGGCGGTCATGCGGGGAGGAGCGGGTCGCCCGGGCCCGCGGCGGGCCCGGAGGCAAGAAACCAATCCTCGATTCTCGCGGTAATTTCAACCGTGGTGGCTTCCGTCTCGGGGAATAACCGCGGTCCGGCGGTCACCTCCACGTGGGCCGGAAATCGCGGGACGCGCCACCAGGTGCAATCCTTGGTGAGCAGGTCGGAATCCGTGGTGATGCGCACCAGCTGGATCGGCACCCGCGCGCGCCGCGCGATCAGCACGAAGCCCGGCTTGAAGGGCAGCAACGGCACCGCATCCGGCGTGCGGGTGCCCTCGGGGAAGATGACCAGGGTGTGGCCGGCGGCGACCTTCTCCGCGGCGGCGCGCACAAGCTCGTGTCCACCGTCATTGCCCAGGTAACCGGCCCGCCGGGCGGCGGCGCCCAGCACCGGGTTGCGCCGGATGGCGGGCTTGAAAATGCACACGGCCCCGGGCAGCCGCGCCAGCAGGCAGGTGATATCGATCATGGACGGGTGGTTGGCCGCCAGCACCATGCCGCCCGCTGGGCCGGGTTCGAAGCCGTGATAGCGCACGTGGACCAGCCGGCTCTCCTCGCACCACCAGTGGAAAAACCGCAGGTGCCGGTGGATCAACCGTTGGAAAAACTGCTCCCGCCCGTCGGTCGCCGGCAGGATGCCCGCCAGCAGGGCGAGCAGGCTCAATTCCAGCCCGCCCGCGGCAAAGAGCAGCAGGGTGCCGTAATAAACGGGAAAATAATAGACCGAGCGAAGGGACATGCGCTGGAACGGAGCCGCGGCTCAGGGATTCGCGGCGGGCACCACCGGGTTGAGCGGCAGAAAATTGAACCAGAGGAAGGGATGCCGGCGCACCAGGACTTCCAGCTGCGCGAGCACGGCCTGGAAATGCTGCCGGGCCGCCCGGGTGTTCGCCTCGCGGTCCGCCGCCGGATCAGGGGTGAAGACGGGAGAGGCGGTGACCCGCAGCGACAGTTCCGTCGCGCCGGGCACGGCGAGACAGAAAACGACCGGGCGATGAAACAGGATGCCCAGCTGGTAGATGGTGAACGGGAACTGGCGGAGCGCCCCGAGAAAGTGGAAGGGCTCGGTCTTCGCGGTGAATTCCATCCGGTCGCATTGGAGTGCCAATGAATCGCCGGCCTCGATGGCGTTCTTCAGGTCAAAGATCAAATGCGCGGGATCATTGACCCAGAGAAACGAGACGTGCCCGGCAAACCGCTCGCCCAGCAGGCGCGTGTCGTTGGAGTTGCCGACCCGCAGCCGGATGATGGAGACCCGCCGGCCGAGCTCGCTCAACAGATAGCCCAGCAGGTCGGAGCCGCCAAAGTGAAACGTGCCGAACAGCGCCGGCCGGTCCGAGCGCACCAGCGCCTCGAACTCCGCGGCGTTCTCCCCTTCCAGGGCGCAAGTCACGCTCGCCCCGCGGCCCGCGCGAAGCTTGAGCATCAGGAATTCCGCGAAGGAGAAAAAATGCCGCCACACCTCGATGAGCCGGGCGGGCCGGGCGAAGACGACCGAGAGATAGGCGCGGGAATGAGCGCGCTGCGCCGGCATCCGCGCCACGCCGACCCACGATCCCGCCATCAGCATCGGTCGGAAAAACCAGCGCGGCCACCACCGTTCCGCCCAGGACAGAAACCGGGAGCCCCAGCTCGGGCCGGGATTGTGCGACGGGACGGCTGTCTCGCTCATGGCTGTGCTCCTGCGACCGGTTCGGCGGCCTGATACCACTCGAGCTTCCACGCCCCGCCCGCCCCCTGCCATTGCAAGGCATGGCGACCCGTCAGGGCTTGGGTGAAATTTTCCAGGGTCGGACACGCTTCATCGGCGAGCGCTCCCCGGTTGTAGGTGATGCGGCCCGCCGCGCCGGTCGGATTGCGGGTCAGGCCCAGGGCGAAGGCAAAGGAGCGCGATGAAGCCATGCCGTGCTCGAGCATCCAGGTGCCTGCTTCCTCGCCGCCGACCAAGGCCACCCGGTCCGCCGGTTCGAGCAGGGCGGTCAGCAGGGCCTGCTCCACCAGGCGGGCCCGGCCGGCGTGCGGCCACAACCGGGCGATGGCCTGCTGCCGGCCGATCAGCACCTGTTGCACGCCGCCGGGATGGATGGACGTCTGGAACAACAGCGGGCTGGCCGCCGGGAAACTCAGCAGAAAATCCTCCAGGGCCCGGGTCTCGGAATAGCTCGACGCATAAACCAACGCGTCCTCCGGCCCCAGGGCCAGGTGCTCGAGGGCGGAGCCCATGAGCAGGCCGAGGTGCGTCATCCGCCGCAGGGCGGTGCGCGGAAACTTTTCGGCCAGCCGGGCGCGGGCCCCGGCCGTGGTTTCGTTCCGCGGCGGCAGCTCGACGCGAACCTGATGGAGGTAACGCTCAATCATGGCTGAGCAGCATGGCGGCGTGGGCGCCGCCGAATGCGTTGCTGGTGAGAATGGCCGCGTCGAAGCCTGCGCTGGCAAACGGTTCGAGCGCCACGGTGTCGGTGAAAGTCGGTGCCGCACTGCCCACCGTGCCGGGAATCCGGCCGCCGCGCAACGCCGCCAGGGTGATCGCCAGCTCGACCAGGCCGCAACTGCCGAGCGTGTGGCCGAGGCTCCCCTTCCAGCCGGTGAGCGGGGCGCCGGGAAACTGCCGCGCCAGGATCTCGGCCTCGAGCCGGCCCGCCTCCAGCGTGCCGGTGCCGTGACCCTTGAGCCACACCCGCCGGCCCCCCGCGGCCGCGGCGATGGCGGCGGCACAGGCGGTGAAACCGCGGCCGTCCGGCTGGTTGGCCGTGGCATGAAACATCTCGTTGTGCATCGCATGCGCCATCAGCCGGAAGGAGGCGGTCGCCCGCGTCAGCACCGCAAAGGCCGCGCCATCCCCGAGCCCGATGGAACCGGTCTCGCGCACGGCGAAAGGCGCGGGCATGCCGCCGTTCAGGATCTTCAGGCTGTGAAACCCGCCGGCGACGAACGGGCTGACAAAATCAAAGGAGAAAACCAGCACGCGGTCCGCCACCCCGGCGTGCAGCAACCGGGCGGCGTGCGCCAGGCCGAGGTGGGCGGTGACACAGGCATGGGAGAAAACATGCACCTGCTCCCCCCAGCCGAACTCACGCTGCAGCAACTCGACACTGGCATAGGGTGTGCCGTGGGCGAGGTGGCGGGCGTCGTGGTCGCGCGTGAACGCATACAGGCTGCCGACCCCGAAATTGCTGCTCGTCACGATGACGGGTTCGCTCGCCGTGCCCCACCGGCCCGCCGGGATGCCGGCGGCCAGCCGGTGCAGCACAGGCACCCAGCGCGGCGGCTGCGTCTCGTCCATGGCCCCCAGCAGCGCCAGCGGCACGAGGTCACCCCCATCGCGACCGAGCACCGGGGTGAGTTCCAAGGCCTTTCGTCCGGCGAGGAGGGCCGTGGCCGTCGTCGCGGCGTCACCCAGGGGGGTGAGACAATCACACGCCTCGATTCCGGCGGGAAGCTGGTCAGCCGGGGCATTCATGGGGCCGGGGCATTCAGGCGCGGGCCGAATGCGTGCGCAGGTAGGCCGCCAGGGAATTGACGCTGCTCATCGCCTGGCGTGATTCCTCGCTGCTGCCGATTTTGACGCCGAACTCCTTCTCGATCGCCAGCACGAGTTCCAGGGCGTCCAGTGAATCGAGGCCAAAGCGCGACGAACCGATCAGGGGCTCGTCATCGGGAATGTCCGTCGGCACGGCACCATCGAGCTTGAGCGTGGTGATGATGAGGGTCTTCAGCCGGAGCGTGAGGGGGTCGGTCATGGGATAATCAGGCCGGGCGGCGCAGCAGATGGCAAACGTTGCTTCCGCCAAAGCCGCTGCTGTTGTTAAGCACGAGGCGCGGGGCGACCGACAGCGAGGTGCGGGGCAGGTCGAGGCCATCGCAGATGGGATCGGGTTCCACCAGGTGGGCAGCGCCGGGAATGAATCCGTCCGCCAGGGCCAGCGTACAGACCGCGGCCCCCATGGCCCCGGCCAGGGAAAGTCCGTGACCGGTGAGCGCCTTGCTGCTGCTCACCCGCGGATGCGCGCCCGCATCGGTGAACACGGCCTTGAGGGCGAGTGCTTCGGAGCGGTCGCCGGCGGGGGTGGAAGTGGCATGGGCGTGGACATAATCCACGGCCGCGGGTGCCACGCCGGCATCCGCCAGGGTGCGCTGCATGGCATTGCGCAAGCCGGTCCCCTCGGGATGCGAGACGGCCACGCTGTAGCCGTCGCCCGCCTGCCCCCACCCCACCAACTCGGCCTGGATGCGCGCGCCGCGCTGCCTGGCCAGCGCCGCGTCCTCCACGACGATCGCGACGGCCCCGCCGGTGCCGACGAATCCGTTGCGGCGGACATCAAAGGGCCGCGAGGCGGTCGCGGGATCGGGGTTGAGGGAAAGGGCGCGCAGGCTGGCGAACGGCAGGATGCTCTCCGTCGTCATGTCCTCGGCCCCCACGATGAGCATCCGCTGCTGCCGGCCGAGCCGGATCTCGTCCATCGCATAGCCGAGCGCATGGCTGGACGACGCGCAGGCGGAGACAAACCCGCAGACGGAGCCGGTGATGTGGTAGTGGGCGGCGAGGTTGAAATTCAGCGTGCCGGCGATCGAGGAGACGACCCCCAGCGGGCTGCCGCGCTCGCCGCGCGTGGCGTGCATGTGGTCGATGAAATGCGCGAGCAGGAAGGGCGAACCGGCCGAGGCGCAGAACAAGCCGGTCTCGCCGCCACCCAGTTGCCCCGGTTCCAGCCCGGCCTCCGCGAGGGCCTGTTGCAAAGCGCAGAGCGCATACACGCTGTGCGGGGACAGGCCGCGGAGGAGTTCGCGGTCGACGGTGAACCGGGCCGGCCACCGCCAGTCCCGCCAGTTCGGCGTGGGAAAGGAAAAGCCCTTGATGGTGCCCAGCACCTTCACCGCGAGGTCCGGATTATCCATGAACACATGGCGCTCAAACCCATGGCGCAGTTCCCGCAGGTTCTGCAGCACCGTGGCCCGGTCGTTGCCGATACTCGTGATAAAACCCAGTCCGGTAATGACAGGGAGCGGAGTCATGAGGAGATTACCGGGCTCAGACGGCCACGCGGGTCTGGGCCTTGCTGCGGACAAAACGGCGGAGATCGTCGAGCGTGCGCACCTGGATGATTTCCTCGTTGGCGATGCGGATGGCGAGCAAATCCTCCGTGAAGAACACCACCTCGGCGATGGCCAGCGAATCGAACCCCAGGTCATCCATCAGGCGCGTGTCGCCGGGCAGCTCGTTGAGCGGTCGGGCCGGCGGGCGCGGAATAAAATCCCCCACAATGGCCAGAATCACCTGATCGAGCGTCGTCACATCACCCGACGCGATAAACTGTTGGAACGCCGCTTGCGCCTCCGGCGGCAGCGTGCGGAAGGCCTCTTCCTGGTCGGCGGAGGCGGATTGGGCGGCCCGGGCCGGGGTCAACGGCTCCCTGTGGGGTTGCGGAGGCATCAGTTGGAAGTAAACCGGCACCAGTGCGTTCTGGCAAAACCAATTATACCGGGGGCCGGTCAGGTCTTCACCCCACTATACTCGCTGAACAGCCCGAGCGCGGTGTTGCGCTTCACTTTGGCCAGTCCGGCGGTGCGCAAGGCGTCGAGCACTGTCGCCGGCGGTACGCAGGCGTCCATGGTCTGCCAGTAATAGCGCATCATCTCGCGGGCATCGCGGCTGCGTGTGAAGAGCCCGCTGAGGAAGGGATAGATGCGCCCGAAGTAGATCCGGAAAAAGAAACCCCCGATCGTGCCCGCCGGCTTGGTTACCTCCAGGATGAGCACCTTGCCGCCGGGTTTGAGCACGCGGGCGTATTCGCGAAATGTGGTTTCGAGGTCGGTGACGTGCCGGAGCGCATAACCCATCGTGAGAAAGTCAAAGGTGTTGTCCGGAAACGGCAGAGCCTCGGCGCGGCCCTGGACGAACCGGGCAGGCAGTTTCGTGCGGGCGACGGCCAGCATGCCCTCGCTCGGGTCGAGGCAGGTGATGTTGTCCGCGGTGCCGAGGATCTTGGCCGCCTCGACCGCGACGAGGCCCGTGCCGCAGGCCACGTCGAGGACATGATGGCCGGGCTTCAGGCCGTGCCGCTGCTGCACCCAGCGCCGGTAACCGGCGCCACTGCGCAGGAAACCCCAGTCCACGATCCCGTCGTAATGCTTCGCGCCCTTGTCAAACAGGCGGTTGACGAACTCCGGCTTCGCGCTGTCGGTGGCATAGCGGTCCGTCAGGGTCGGATGGGGATGCACGGCGCTATTCCCGTCCCGCCGCCGGCAGATAGCCAGCCCTGAAATCACTCCGGGGATGGGGTGGAACCCGCCGGGGCGGGCCGGCCAAATTAACCATTGCTCGCGCGCGCTCCCGGGACGATCAATCACGGTC
Source organism: Oleiharenicola sp. (assembly GCA_031390295.1). GTDB lineage: Bacteria > Verrucomicrobiota > Verrucomicrobiia > Opitutales > Opitutaceae > Lacunisphaera. The sequence continues at coordinate 3,725 of JANMTJ010000622.1, read as the reverse complement.
ATGGCCTTGCGTTTCCGCATCCTTGGCAGCGGCAGCTCCGGCAACGCCGCCCTCCTCCAGTCCGACGACACCCGCGTGCTCGTCGACGCAGGCTTTTCCGCGAGGAAACTCGGCGAGCTCCTGGCCGGGGCCGGCGAATCGTGGGACCGGATTGACGCCATTTTCCTGACGCACGAACACAGTGACCACGCCGCCGCGCTGACCGGACTGGCGCGCCATGCCCGGATCCAGGTCTTTGCCAACCGGCCGACTGCCCAAGCCGTGCAGGCCGCTCTCAAGCACCGGATCAACTGGCAGCTGTTCGAGACCGGGGGCACCTTCCGCTTCCGCGACTTCGAGGTGCGCAGCTTCGCCGTGCCGCACGATGCGCAGGATCCCGTGGGTTTCCTGATCGCACACGGTCACGACGACCTGCTCTCGCCCCGCCGCAGCGTCGCCTGGCTGACCGACCTCGGCCACGCCCCGGCCCATGTCCGGGAGCACATCCGCGAGGCGGACATCCTCGTCATCGAGGCCAACCACTGCCCCGACATGCTGCAGGCCGACACCAAGCGCCCTTGGTCCACCAAGCAACGCATCAGCGGCCGGCACGGCCACCTGTCCAACACCGCCGCCTGCGAACTGCTCGAGAGCACCGTCCGCCCGCGCTGGCGCCACGTTTTCCTCACCCACCTGTCGCGCGATTGCAATTCGCCCGCCGCGGTGACCGCCGCCTGCGGCCCGGCCCTCGCGGCCCTGAGCTGCGGCTTCTCCGTCGTTGCCCCGGGCGGCGGAACCCCCTTGTTTGAGATCTGACATGCCCAATCCGTCCTACCGCCGCACCAAGATCATCGCCACGCTCGGTCCCGCCACCGAAAGTGAGAAGGACCTCACCCGGCTGCTGCACGCGGGGGTCGATGTCGTCCGCCTCAACATGGCCCACGCCAAGCACGACTGGACCCGCGAGGTCATCCGCCGCATCCGCCAGGTTTCCGCGAAGTCCGGCCGCGAGGTCGCCATCATGATGGACATCAAGGGCCCGGAGATCCGCACCGGCGACCTCGAAGTCCCCTACCAGCTGCGGCCGGGCGAGATCTTTGACTTCACCATCAAGCCCGGCGCCGACCGCGAGAACTCCGAGGAAATCCGCTCCGTCGACGTCAACTACCGCAACCTCGTCAACGACATCCACGTCGGCGACACCGTGCTGGTGGACAACGGCCTCATCCGCCTCGAGGTGCGCGAGAAGCACGACGCGCACATCCGCTGCTGCGTGCTCACCCCCGGCCTGCTCAGCTCGCGCCGTCACATCAACCTCCCCGGCGTCAAGGTCAACCTCCCCTCCTTCACCGAGAAGGACCGGGCCGACACCCTCGTGGGCATTGCGGAGGGCATCGACTTCGTCGCCCTGTCCTTCGTGCGCGAGGCCGCCGACATCATGCAGCTGCGGAGCTTCCTCAAGGAGCACAAGTCCAAGGCCCGCATCGTCGCCAAGATCGAGGATCAGAGCGGCATCGCCAACCTCGACGAGATCATTCGCGCCACCGACGTGCTGATGGTGGCCCGCGGCGACCTCGGGATCGAGGTGCCGTTCGAGGACCTGCCCATCATCCAGCACCGGGCCACGCGCACCTGCCTTTCCGTCGGCCGCCCGGTCATCATCGCCACCCACATGCTGGAGTCGATGATCAGCTCGCCCATGCCCACCCGCGCCGAGATCACCGACGTCGCCAATGCCGTCTACGAGCAGGCCGATTGCGTCATGCTCTCCGGCGAGACCACCGTCGGCAAATATCCCTTCGAGTGCGTCCGGGTGGTCGATGCCATCGCCCGTCGCGTGGAGGAGGAGCTGGCGTCGGACTTCCCCGAGCCGGCCGTTTTCATCGATCCGCGCATGAAGTTCATGCGCTCGGCGGTGGTCATGGCCAACGAATTTCCCGGCTCGCGCATCGTGATCTTCACCCGCCGGGGCCTGAGCGCCGCCGGCCTGGCCGCGCATCGCCCGGCCCGGGCCCCCATCCTCGCCCTGACGGATAATGTCGGCACGGTCCGGCAGCTGCGCATGGTGCGCTCGGTCGAGCCGTATTTGATCGGGCCGTTCGGCGATCCCGAGCAAACCCTCACCCGCGCCATCGAGATGCTGCGGGACGCCGGCCGGATCATGCTGGGCGACAAGCTGGTGATCATCTCCGATGTGCTCGCCTCGAACGGCGACCGGGTGGACAGCATCCAGATGCGCACCGTCGGCTGAACCGGGCCGGCGGGCGGCGAAAATGGCACGTTCAACGCGCCAAATACGCCATTCGCCCTGTAACCTTTGCCGCGCCGACCGGTTTGAGGATCGTCAGCGCATCCAACCGGCCGGTTTCCGCTCCTCCACGCCCCTTTATGCTGCGTCCCCGTTTTCTTCGCACCCTCCTCCTGTTCTGCGCCACGGTGGCCGCGGTGGCCCAAGCGCGGGAGGGCCCGGCGCTCGAGGTGCGCGCCGCCACCACCCCGCCGGTCATCGACGGCGTGTTGGCTCCCGGCGAATGGGATGCCACCGCCACCACCGACGCCTTCCGCCAGGTCGAGCCCGTCGAGAATGGCGACGTGACGGAGCGCACGCAGTTCTGGGTGACCTTCGACAAGAACTATTTCTACGTCGCCGTCCGCAGCCATGACACCGGCGGTCGCGCCGGCGTCCGCGCCTATTCCATGCAGCGCGACCAGGACAACGGCTCGGACGACCTCGTCCGCATCGTCCTCGACACGTTCAACCGCCAGAGCGACGGGTATTATTTCGCGCTCACCGCGGCAGGCGGGCGCCACGACGGCCTCGTGCAGAACAAGGAGGAGCCCAACGACCAGTGGGATGCCCTGTGGCTGGGTCGCACCAGCATTGACGAGGGCGGCTGGACCGCGGAGTTCGCCATCCCCGTCAAGTCCATCTCGTTCGACCCGGCGAACGACACCTGGGGTTTCAACGTCGCCCGGGCCGTCCGCCGCAAGCAGGAGGTCATGCGCTGGAGCGGCATCGTGCGCAACAAGCCCACCGTCTCGCTGCCCCTGCTCGGCGAGCTGCGCGGCATCCGCGGCCTCCAGCAGGGCCGGGGCATCGACCTGAAGCCCTTCGCCAGCCTCACGACCCGCTCCGACCCGCTGCCCGGCGAGAAAAAGACCGATTTCAAGCCCGGCCTCGATGTGGTGTGGAACGTCACGCCTTCGCTCGCCGCCACCCTCACCGTCAATACCGACTTTGCCGACGCCGAGGTGGACGAGCGCCAGGTCAACCTCGGGCGCTTCCCCTTGTTTTTTCCCGAGAAGCGCGGCTTCTTCACCCAGGACGCCTCACTCTTCACCTTCGCCGGCATCCGGCAGGATCCGCTGCCGTTTTTCTCGCGCCGCATCGGGCTGGCCGGCGACGGCACCAAGGTGGACCTCCTCGGCGGCGCCAAGCTCACGGGCCGCGCCGGCCCGTGGACGCTCGGTCTGCTCGACGTGCAGCTGGACGAGCACGCCGGGGTGGACGCCCAGAACGTGATGGTCGGCCGGGTCTCCCGCCAGATCTTCGACGAATCGAGCGCCGGCGTGATCTTCACCCATGGCGACCCGCGCGGCGGCGGCGACAACACGCTCTTCGGCGTGGATTTCAACTACGTGAACAACCACCTGCCCGGGAAGAAATCACTCACGGTGCGCACCGCCCTCCAGGGCACGGACTCCGATCTCGCCGGCGGCCAGGGCACGGCCGCCACCCTGTTGAT
>JANMTJ010000575.1:0-1825 GCA_031390295.1 Oleiharenicola sp. | reverse complement strand
TATTTCTTTACTGAAGATTATCCAATCGATCCAAAGGTGAAGGAGAAGGTGATGGCCAAGGGCGAACCGAAGGCCCGCCTCGCCGAGTTGATTGCGGCCGTGTCTGCTATGGATTTCTCCAGCGACGCGACCGTCGAGGCCGGAATCAAGTCACTCGCGGAGGGCAAGGGTCTCGGCTTCGGCGACTACCAGGCCGTGGCGCGCCTCGCCGTCACCGGGACCAACGCCGGCCCGAGCATCACTTCTTTTTTCCGCTTACTGACGCAGGACATGGTGGGGGCGCGGCTGCTGAGATTTGCAGCCAGTTTGTAGGGCGGCATCTCCGAATGCCGCCAAGGCGGGGTTCGGAGACCCTGCCCTACAAATACATCACTTCGCCCAAGTGTCCTTGAGCGAGATGGTGCGGTTGAAGACGCGGCGCGAGTCGGGGGTCGAATCCCGGTCCAGGCAAAAGTAACCGAGGCGCTCGAACTGGAAGCGATCGGTGTGTTTCGCGGTGGCGAGGGAGGTCTCGAGTTTGGCGACAACGATCTCGAGCGATTTCGGATTCACGACCTTGAGGAAATCATCCTCGGAGCCGGGTTCGGCGACATTGATCAGCCGGTCGTAGAGCCGGACCTCGGCATCGATGCAGTGCGAGGCGCTGACCCAGTGGATGGTGCCCTTGACCTTGCGGTCGACATTGGGTCCGCCGGCGCGGGTAGTGAGATCGGCGGTGCAGCAGAGCTCGGTGATGACACCGGCGGCGTCCTTCACGATCTCGTCAAGCTTGATGATGCAGGCGTATTTCAGGCGCACTTCGCCGCCGGGCTTAAGGCGGAAATATTTTGGCGGCGGCACCTCGGCGAAGTCGTCGGACTCGATGAACACCTCGCGGGTGAGGGCGATCTTGCGGGTCGTGGGGGTCTCGTCCTGCGGGTTGTTGGTGGCGGTGCACTCGAGCACCTCGCCGGCCGGGATGTTGGTAAGGACGAGCTTGATGGGCCTGAGCACGGCGAGGCGACGCTGGGCGTATCCGTTAAGCTCCTCGCGGACGGCGTGTTCGAAAACGGCGATTTCCGTGACGCTGTTGAACTTGGTCACACCGACGCTGATCACGAATTTGCGGATGGCGCTGGCGGGGATGCCGCGGCGACGCAGGCCGGAGAGCGTGGGCATGCGCGGGTCGTCCCAGCCCGCGACCACGTTATCAGACACGAGACGCTTCAGATTGCGTTTGCTGACGATGACATAGTTCGGGATCAGCTTCGCGAACTCGTATTGATGCGGCAGCGGGCGCGGCAGACCGAGGGTTTCGAGGATCCAGTCGTAGAGCGGGCGATGATCGACGAACTCGAGCGTGCAGATGCTGTGCGTGACGCCTTCGAGGTAGTCGCTGAGACAGTGAGCGTAGTCGTAGAGCGGGTAGATGCTCCAGTTGTCGCCGGTATGGTGGTGCGCGGTGTGGCGGATGCGGTAGAGCAGGGGGTCGCGCAGCCACATGTTGGGCGAGGCCATGTCGATCTTGCTGCGCAGGGAACGGGTGCCGTCGGGAAACTCGCCGGCTTTCATCCGGGTGAACAGGTCGAGGTTCTCGGCGACGGTGCGGTGGCGGAACGGGCTGTCCTTGCCGGGACGGTCGGGAGCGCCGCGATATTTGTCGGTCTCCTCCGGGCTCAGGTCGCAGACGTAGGCCTTGCCGCGCTTGATGAGCTCGATCGCGTATTCATAGAGCTGGTCGAAGTAGCTGGAGGCGGAGAAGGGCTCGGTGTTCGCCCCCGGGGCAACCGGCGCCAGATAGTAATCCGGCTGGCCGTTGCTCGTGACCCTGGCGGGTGTGGCGCCC
>JANMTJ010000571.1:0-6820 GCA_031390295.1 Oleiharenicola sp. | reverse complement strand
CACAACCCGGTGATCAGGCGGGTGGATTACGACGCCCCGCTCACGGTGGGCAACGGCGGCTTCGCCTTCACCGCCGACATCACCGGGCTGCAGACCTTTGCCGCGGAGTATCACCGCAACGGCATCCCGACCGAGACGCAGGCGCGCTGGGCCTGGGTGACGGACGAGAATCCGCACGGGTACAAACTCGCCGACGCGAACAAGGATTTCACGCTGCCCGACGGCCGGGTGCTGGGTTTCCCCACGAAACAGGGTTCGCCGGCGGGCGACTGGCTGCGCAAGAATCCGCGCAGCCATCCGCTGGGGCAGCTGGCCCTGGTGTGGGACAAGCCGGACGGTTCGGCCTTCACGCCAGCGGACATACAGGAGCCGGAACAGACCCTCGACCTGTGGCGCGGGATCATCACGAGCCGGTTCAAGCTCGGCGGCGTGCCCGTGACGGTGACGACGGCCTGCGATCCGGATTCGGACACCGTGGCGGTGAAGATCGAATCGGAATGGGTCAAACGCGGAAAGCTGGGTGTGCGCGTGGCATTCCCTCGCGGCCACGACATCAACACCAAGAACACGCCGGCGTTGGATTGGAGCCATGAGCAGCATTTGACCGAAATCGAATATCCCGAGCCAGTGATTCAGCTGCCAGCCAGTCCGTTCACCGCCAGCTCGAAAGCAAAGGCCATTGCGCCGGTTAACGCGGAAATATCCCGCCACGTGGGTTCGACCCGCTACACGGTGGCAGTGCGGTGGTCCGCCGGGGCCACGTTCAAAAGGACGGGCCTGCATGACTTTCGGTTGCGGGCGGGGCAGGATCGTGGTGGCGAACTTTCACTGGTTGCCCGTTTTTCAACCGAGCCCTGGACCGCGCTTCCGTTCAGTGCCGAGGAAGTGCAGCGCGCCAGCGCCGCGCACCGGGAAAAATTCTGGCGGGAGACGGCCGCGGTGGATTTCGCCGGCAGCACCAACCCGCAGGCGGCGAAACTCGAGGAGCGGATCATCCTCTCGCGGTACCTGATGGCGGGGCAGATGGCCGGTGACGTGCCGCCGCAGGAGAGCGGACTCACGTGCAACACGTGGTACGGCAAGCACCACACCGAGATGATCTGGTGGCACACGGCGCAATTTGCGCTGTGGGGGCGGGGCACGGCGCTGGAGAAGAATCTCGACTGGTATCGCAGCCAGTTGCCGGCGGCCCGGGCGCTGGCGGCCAGCCGCGGCCTGCGCGGGGCGCGCTGGGCGAAGATGACGGGCCCGGAAATGCGCGAGAGCCCCGGCGGCAATCCGCTCATCGTGTGGAACCAGCCGCACCCGATCTATCTGGCCGAACTGCTTTATCGCAACGCCCCCACGCCGGCCACCCTGGCGAAATACCGTGACCTCGTGCTCGAGAGTGCGGAGGCGATGGCCACCATGCTCCACCTCGACGCCACGCGCGGGCAGTATGTGCTCGGACCGCCGCTGTGGATCGTGCAGGAGATCCACGACCAGGCCACGAGCCAGAATCCGGCCTTTGAACTGGCGTACTGGCGTTACGGCCTGGAGACCGCGCAGCAGTGGCGCGGGCGTCTCGGCCTGCCGCGCGAGCCGCGGTGGGACGACATCCTCGCCCGGCTCTCCCCGCTGCCGCAGAAGAACGGGAAGTACGTGGCGCTCGCATCCCATCCCGACACGTGGGACAACCGCGAGAGCCGGCACGACCATCCCTCGATGCTCATGCCGCTGGGTGTGCTGCCGGGCGGCGGCGTGGACCGGGCGACGATGGGCCGCACCCTGGATGCGGTGCTCGCGCACTGGGACTGGGAGACCAAGATCTGGGGCTGGGATTACCCGATGATCGCCATGACGGCGGCGCGGCTGGGACGCCCGGACACGGCGGTGGAGATATTGCTGCGCGACGGCCCGAACAACCGCTACCTGCCCAACGGTCATTGCCCGCAGCGCAGCGACGAGAAGCTGGATCCGAACGCGCCGCCCGGGGCGCGCAAACGCGAGATCGCGGTCTACCTGCCGGCCAACGGCGCGTTCCTCTCAGCGGTTGCGCTCATGGTGGCGGGGTGGGATGGCTGCACGGAGGAATTTCCCGGCATCCCGAAGGACGGGACGTGGAAGGTCCGGGCCGAGGGACTGGCCAGGCTTCCCTGAGGTTACGGACAGGATGCAACACGAAGAAGCCAAGCAGCGAAGACCAAGGCCCGTTAAACACAGAGGGCGCAGAGGAGAGGGAGGTAAACCCGCCCGGTTTTGCAGGGCTGCCGCTTGTCGGCAGGCCAGGGCCCGGCGACAAGCGCCGGCCCTACAGACGAAGTTCACTCAGGGGTGGTTGCCCTTATATTTCTTCTCGCCGACGCGGAGGGCGAAGGGGAGCACGTTTTCCTTGGGCGGAAGCGGGCAGGTGGCGAAGGGGGTGAAGGCGCAGGGCGGGTTGTAGACCTGGTTGAAATCGAGGATGATCTTCCCGTCCACCGGGCGCTTGGCGTAGAGGAAGCGGCAGGCCTCGTAGGTTTCGGTGCCGGCGGTCTTGTCGGTCAGCACGAAGAACAGGTCCTCCTTCGGGCCCTCGTCGATGGGGATCAGCTCGTAGGTGCGGCCCGCGCGGGTGAACACGGCCTTGCCGGGGATGGTGGCGGGCTCGACGAGGCCGATGATGTTGGTGAGCATGACCTCGCGGGGCGGGTCGAAGGGCACCCAGGACGCCTTGATGCGCCAGGACGGGTCGATCGGGAAGCTTTCAATGCCGGCGAATTGAGTCCGACGCACGGCCTGGATGTCGCGGACGCGGAGGAAGAGTTTCCCGCTCCGTTCCATGACGTGCATATTGAGGGTGCCGGTGCGGACGTATGTGGGCTTGTCCGAACGGTATTCGAGCTCGGCGGTGCGCTCGTTGTTGGTGGTGCCATCGATCACGGCCGCGACGTCATCGGAGATGGCGAAGGTGACCTTGCCGTCGGGGGCATGGGTGATGGTGCCGAGCTTGTCCGGGCCAGCCGCGAGGCGGATGACATTGCCCTCGGCCGAGCCGACGGACCAGGTGCCGGGCTCGATGGGATGCCGGCCGATCAGGGTGAGCCAACTGGTGGGATGCTTCAGACGCGAGAGGCGGGTCCGCCGCCAGGCCTCGATGGAGGCGGTGTAATCGTCGGCGACGACCGGGCCGGCGAGGACCAGGGCGAGCAGGAGCAGGGGGAGACGGGCGGAAAATTTCATCGGGGGAGTCGGTTTATTTGCCGGCCAGGCCGGCGGGCAGGGCGGCGCGGGTGATGACGCGCGGATCGTTGTAGAATTCCCGGGCGAACTTGTTCTCGGCGGGATTCCACTTGGAATCCCAGACGAGGAAGTGCCGGGCGGTGGGGAAATTTGTCTCCACGCCCGCGAGGAAGCGGCGGAAATCGTAATCGCCAGGCGGTTTGGAGGCGCCGTGCGGGCCATACTCGGTGAAGCCGAAGGGCTTGTTGATGGCCACCACCTCGGGGCCGCCCCGGATGTGCTCCGGATTGATGTGATCGGTGTAGGCGTCGAGGCCGACGAGGTCGATGGCGTCGTCGCCCGGATAGTAGGCGGCGGTCTTGCCGCCGTGGTTGGGGCTGTAGGCCCAGATCAGATTGTGCAGCTGCTTGGTGTGCGTGAGGTAGTCGAACATGTGCCGCCAGACGGCGATGAAGTCCCCGGGTTCCTTGCCGCCCCACCAGAACCAGCCGCCGTTCATCTCGTGCAGCGGGCGCCAGATGACGATCACGCCCGCCGCCTGCAACTCCGCCAGGCCGGCGGCAACATGGTCGAGGGACTTCAGCCAGCGCTCGTGGGTCGGGGTGCCGGCGGCGAGGAGGTCGCGGAGGTTGACGCCCTTGTCGCGGAGGCCGCCGCCCTTGGGATTGGCGGGATTGGGCGCGTGCCAGGAGATGTTCACGAGGCCGCCGTCGCGCCACCAGGCCAGGGCGAGCGCGTTGACGGGTTTGACGTCGATGGCCGCCTCGCCGGCCACCCAGGTACAATAGTCGAGGCCCATCATGACCGGCCACTGGCCGGTGGCCGAATGGATCTTGCCGAGGACATCCAGACTGGCGGTGCCGCTCCAGCCGGCGAACTGGCCGGAAACGAGCTTCAGGTCGGGGCTCGCCGACAATTGCTGGAACCAGGTGAGAATCGCCCGGCCCTTGGGGTTGAGCTCCGGATCGGCCGGGGCGTTCGCCCCGGCGGCCAAGGCGGCGGAGGCGAGAAGGGAGGCGGCCAGGAGTGCGGCAGGGTAGCGGGGAAGCATGGCGTGAACAGTGGTCAACTTTGAGTGAGGCGCAATCCCCGGAATGGCACAAATTGAAGCCCTCGCTTGCGGCCGGCCCAAGGTTGGTTTTGATGTCCAGCGTGAGTACCCCCAACCCCCGTGCCGAGATCAAGGTCTCCCGTTTCCCCATGGCCCGGACTTTGCTCGCCACCGGGTGGCTCGCCGTCTCCGCCCTCACACTCTCCGCCCACGAAGGCGGTCTCGGGCTCTTCACGGACCACACCGACATCGGTGCGCCGAAGCAGGAGGGAAAGGTGAGCCACGATGCGCTCGCCGGCACCTACACCATCGGCGGCGGTGGCGCCAACATGTGGTTCCGCAAGGATTCGTTCCACTATGTGTGGAAGAAGATGGACGGCGACATCGCGCTGGAAGCCGACCTTGCCTTCCCAGGCACCGGAGGCGATCCACACCGCAAGGGGATACTGATGATCCGGCAAGCCCTCGACTCCGACGCCGCGTATGCCGACGTCGCGGTCCATGGTGACGGCCTGACCTCGCTGCAGTTTCGCGAAACCGGCGGCGACATCACCCACGAAGTGCAGTCCAGCCTGAAGGCGCCGAAACGCGTGCGACTCGAGAAGGTCGGCGACCACGTCTATATGTCGCTGGCCGGCGCGGACGGGGTGGTGAAACCCAGTGGCTCCTCGGCCCGGGTGGCGCTCACGGCGCCATTCTATATCGGCCTCGGCGTGTGCTCGCACAACGACGCGGTCGCGGAGACCGTGGTTTTTTCGAAGGTGGCGCTCGGCGCCCCTACGGCGGAGGTCACGGCGGTGCGGTCTTCGTTGGAATACGTCAAGATTCCGTCGGGGGACCGGGTGTGCGTTTACCCGAGCCTCCAGGAACTGGCGGCCCCCGCGTGGCAGCCCGACGGATCGCTCCATTACGCGATGGCGCACCGATCCTACCAGATCAGGCCGGAAGCGAACGCGACCCCGCAACTCCTGTCGGCCGGACGGGGGCGGGAAGCCGTCAGCACGTCGCCCGATGGCAAGTGGAAGGCCGACTTCAAGCGGGATGACGCCGCGGGCGTCCCCGGGACCGTGGTGCTGACCCTGCAACCCGCAGCCGGCGGAGAAGCGCGGGAATTGATGCGTCTGCCGGACCAGCAACGGTCGCTGATGGAAATTTCCTGGTCGGCCGACAGCACGAAGATCGCCTACGTGCGTGACCAGCCGGCACCGGCGGCGAAATAACCTTTCAACCCAACCCCCACCATCATGCGTTCCCTCCTCGCCATCTGCCTGTTTGCGGTCGCGGCCCTGTCCGCGACCGCCGCGGCCAACCCGCCCGTGCTGCCCCTCGGCGCACCGCTCCCGGACTTCAAGCTCCCCGGGGTGGACGGGAAGACCTATACGCCGGCCGACTTCGCCGCCGCGAAGCTCCTGATGGTCGTCTTCACCTGCAACCACTGCCCGACGGCCCAGGCCTACGAGGAGCGGCTCAAGCGGATCCAGGCCGACTACCAGGCGAAGGGCCTGCAGATCGTGGCCATCAACCCCAACAGCGCGGCGGCCGTGCGGTTCGACGAGATGGGCTACGGCGACCTGGGCGACACGTTCGCGGAGATGAAGATCCGCGCGGAGCACAAGCAGTTCAACTTTCCCTACCTCGACGACGGCGAGTCGCAGGAGGTCGTGGTGAAATTCGGTGCCATCGCCACGCCGCACATCTATATCTTCGACCAGGCGCGCAAGCTGCGCTTCCAGGGCCGCATCGACAACTCCGAGCGCGAGGACCTCGCGAAGGTGCACGACGCCCGCGCCGCCATCGAGGCCCTGCTGGCCGGCAAGGATCCCGAGATCAAGACCACCAAGGTCTTCGGCTGCTCGGTCAAGTGGAAGGACAAGATCCCCGACAATGTGCGCTGGATGGAGAAGGTCGCCCGGGAGCCCGTCGCGCTCGAGAAGGTGGACGCCGCCGGCCTGAAGGCCCTGCGCGCCAATGCCACCAGCGGCAAGGTCCGCCTCGTCAATTTCTGGGCCACGTGGTGCGGGCCCTGCGTCTCGGAGTTCTCCGAACTGCTGGAGCAGAACCTGCGCTTCCGCCACCGCAGCTTCGAGCTGGTGACGGTGGCCGCGCAGTTCCCCGACGAGGAGGCCAAGGTGCTGAAGTTCCTCCAGGACAAGCATGCCTCCACGAAGAACTACATCTTCGGCGACACCGACAAGTACGCGCTGATCGAGGCGTTCGACAAGGACTGGAACGGCGAGCTGCCCTACACGCTGCTCCTCGACGAGCAGGGCAACGTGCTTTACCGCGAGAGCGGCTCGATCGATTTCCTCGCCATCCGTCGCGCCATCGTGCCGGCGCTGGACCGCGTCGCCCCCTGGCAGAACCGGGACAAGGTCTACGACCAGTGAGCCGGGCAACCGCCCCTTGAAAACGAAACGGCGCCCGGACGGGCGCCGCTTTTTGTTTTGAAATGCCGCCTGGTCACGGCACCGCCATCAGGTTCCTGGCGAGGAAGGCCTCGATGCGCCCGTAGAGCTCAACCTGGTTGTCGAGGTGGCCCATGCCATGGCCCTCGCCGCCCACGAAGAG
>JANMTJ010000550.1:0-6146 GCA_031390295.1 Oleiharenicola sp. | reverse complement strand
CACGCAGGGGTCAAGGAAGTGTTCGTGCAGGTGGTCCACAAACTCCGTCGTCCGGCGCTCCAGGGAGCCGCTGACGCAGATGTAGTCGAAGATGGACTCGTGCTGCACATACTCGCAGAGCCCGACCCCGCCGGCGTGCGGGCAGACGGGAATGCCGAACTTCGCGGCAAGCAGCAGGACGGCCACGACCTCGTTGACGCCGCCGAGCCGGCACGAGTCGATCTGGCAGAACGAAATCGCGCGGGCCTGGAGGAGCTGTTTGAACATGACGCGATTGTGGCAGTGCTCGCCGGTGGCCACGCCGATGCCCAGCGGCTCGAGCGCGCGGGCGATGGCGGCGTGCCCGAGGATGTCGTCGGGTGAGGTCGGTTCCTCGATCCAGAGCGGACGGAACCTGGCCAGGGCCTTGGTCCACTCGATGGCGACGCCGACATCCCAACGCTGGTTCGCGTCGATCATGAACGTGCGATCCGGGCCGAGGGCCTCGCGGAAGATCGCGGCGCGACGCAGGTCGTCGGCGCGGTCGGCGCCGACCTTCATCTTGAAATGGGTGAATCCCTCGGCAATGCCCTCGCGCACGAGGCGGCGGATCTTCTCGTCGGAGTAGCCGAGCCAGCCGGCGGAGGTGGTGTAGGCCGGGTAGCCATCACGGCGCATCTCGGCCTCGCGGGCGGCGCGGGTCGGGGCGAGTTGCTCCAGCATCGCCCGCGCCTCGTCCGGCGTGAGGGCGTCCGTCAGGTAGCGCCAGTCCACCAGCTCGACAATCTGCGCGGGGGTGAGGTCGGAGAGGAGCTTCCACAGCGGCTTGCCCTCGAGCTTGGCCCACAGGTCCCAGAGCGCGTTGACCACCGCCGCGGTGGCGAGGTGGATGACGCCCTTTTCCGGGCCGATCCAGCGGAGCTGCGAGTCACCGGTCAGGTGCTGCCAGAACGCGCCGGGCGCCGCGGTGAACGCCGCGATGGGCTGCCCGACGACCAGCGGGCGCAGGGCCTCGATCGCCACGGCGACAATGTCGTTGCCCCGGCCGATGGTGAAGGTGAGCCCGTGCCCCTCCACGCCGTCGTCCCGGTCGGTGGTGAGCACGACGTAGGCGGCGGAGTAATCCGGGTCGGGATTCATCGCGTCCGAGCCGTCGAGGGAGAGCGAGGTCGGAAAGCGCACATCGAGGACGCGCAGGCCGGTGATTTTTCCGGAATGATTCAATGAGGAGGAAATGGGTTTATCCACGGATCACGCCGATGGGCCTTGGATTGGACCAAGGCAGGGTTGGCCACGAAAAGTCACAAAAATAGTCCAGCTTGCCGGTCGTCCGTGCGCAGCGCCTATTGGCGCTCGGCAGACTCAATCCGCAGGACAGGCACTTTTTGTGACTCTTTGTGGCCATAAATTCTGGAGATTGCTTAGCCGTGATGATCGGTGAAATTCGTGGTCAAACAGGTCGGGCATTGGTTCACTTCCCGGCCGTCCAGCCGCCGTCGATCATGAGGTTCGAGCCGGTGACCATGGCGGATTCATCCGCGGCGAGGTAGAGGGCGGCGGCGGCGATCTCGTCCGGCCGCGCCATGCGGCCGGTCAGCTGCGTCGCCGACATCTCGCGATAGGCCTGCTCGGGGTCGGGATACTGGGCGATGCGCGCCTTCACGAAGGGCGTCTCGACCCGGCCGGGGCAGATGGCGTTGAAGCGGACGCCGGTGTGCGAGTGATCCAGCGCGAGCGACTTGGTGAGGCCGACGATGGCGTGCTTCGTGACGTTGTAGGCCAGGCGTTCGCGCACGGCGATGACCCCGCTCACGGAAGCGAGGTTGATGACGCTGCCCTGCTGGCGCTCGAGCATCGCGGGCACGAAGGCCTTGCAGAGGTTGAAGGTGCCCCGGACGTTCACCGCGTACAGGCGGTCGAGATCTGCCGCTTCCGTCCCGAGCAGGCCGCCCACGTGGCCGATGCCGGCATTGTTGACGAGGAGGTCGAGCGGGGGCAGCCGGCCGGCCAGCGCCGCCACCGCGGCGGGATCGCTCACGTCGACCTCGGCGAGGTCGGCCTGCCCGCCGACGACCTTGATGGAATCAACCGTGTTGCGACCGGCCAAGGCGTCGCGATCCACGACCCACACGAAGGCACCCTGCTGGGCGAACAGCCGGGCGATGGCCTGGCCGATGCCGGAGCCGGCACCGGTGACGAGGGCGATTTTCTGGACGAGGGAGAACATGGGGTCAGGGCAGGCGGTAGACCCGGCGGGCGTTGCCGGCAAAGATGGCGTCCTGGCCGTCGGGGGACACATGCGAAACCAACTGCCGCGCCGTGTCGAGCCAGCGCGGATAGGTTCCGGCGAGCTTGGCCACCGGCCAGTCGCCGCCAAACAGCACCCGCGAGGGGTCAAAAGCCGCCAGCACGTGGTCCACGTAGGGCCGCAGCTGGTCGATCGTCCACGCGGCGTGGTCCGCCTCGGTGATCAGGCCGGAGAGCTTGCAAGTCACGTTGGGCCGCACGGCCAGTTCCCGGATATGCTCGCGCCACGGTTCGAACAGCCCGGGCTTGATGCCGGGTTTGCCGCAGTGGTCGAGGATGAACCGGGTGTCGGAACAGCGGCCCACCAGCTCGATAACCGCCGGCAGCTGATGGTGCCGGCAGCATAGATCGAAGCCCAGGCCGACGGCGCCGAGATGCTGCACCCCGGCAATGAACTCCGGCGAGAGGCAGAAACGGTGATCCGGTTCATCCTGGATGTTGTGCCGCACACCGCGCACCAGCGGATGGCGCTGCAGCTCGGCAATCGCTGCCGTGGTCGCGGCACCTTCATTCATCATCACCTTGGCGACGATCCCGGTGATACGCGGCTCGTGGGCGGCGAGCCGCTCGACCCAGGCCACTTCCTCGCGCCCGGGCGCGCCGCATTCCACGAAGACGATCTGGGCCGGCAGGTTTATTCCGGCCTCCTGTTGCAGCTCCGCCGGCGTGTGCCGCCCGGCAATCGCCGGCACCCCGGCGAGCCACGGATAGGCCAGCGTCTGCTGGTCCCAGAAGTGTACATGCGTATCGATGTAGGTGAAACTCATGGCCCGGCTCAGTCGTGGTGAAACACTTCCTCCATGCGCGACCACCACTCGCCGGGGGCGCGGTCCGGCCAGGGCTGCTGCATCGGCTCCATCAGCGCCCACCAGCGCTGCGTGGCCGGGTCGGCGGCCATCACCTTCATGTCCGCGGCAAAGTCTTCCCCCCAGTATTCAAAGGTCGAGAACAGGACGTGGTCGCGGTGGTAGATGGTGTAGTTCCGGATGGAGCAGCGGGTGATGGTGGCCAGCACCTCGGGCCAGACGACGGCGTGGTGACCTTTGTACTCCGCTAATTTCTCCGGCCGCACGCGCAGTGTCATGCCGTAGCGGACGGGTTTCTGAAGCGTGGAACTCATGCAGCGGAAGGATGCAATTCTCACCCAAAGAAGCTAAGCCGCGAAGACGGGGCTTGGTTGCTTTGCTCCTTGGTGTTCAAGAGGGATTGGGTCAGCCCGAGGCCTTCGTGGTGCAGGCGCGGTCGAAGTGCACGTAGCCGCCGTCGACGTAGAGGATCTGCCCCGTGGTGTGCGAGGCGCGGGCCGAGGCGGTGAACACCACGGTGTTCGCGATCTCCTCGGCGGTGGTCATGCGGCGCTCGAGGGGAATGGTGGCCTTGATCGCGGCGAGCGACGCGGCGGGATCCGGACGTTTTTCGAGCCAGCGGGCATAGAGTGGCGTCATGACCTCGGCGGGCAGCACGCAGTTGACGCGGATGCCGTGCTGGGCGAGGTCGACGGCCCATTCGCGGGTCAGGCCGTTCATCGCGCCCTTCGCCGCCACGTAGCCGCTGGTGCCGCCCTGCCCCGTCACGGCGCACTTGGAACCGATGTTGATGATCGTGCCCTTGGTGGCGATCAACGCATCCAGGGCCGCCGCCACCAGGACGAAGCACTGGACGATGTTCTTCTCGAGCGAGGCCCGGAAATCCGCCACCGGGTTGCGCAGGCCCACGCCGTCGTTGACGCCGGCGTTGTTCACCACGCAGTCGATGCGGCCGTACTTGGCGAGCACGGCGGCGACGGTGGCGCGGACCGCGGCCTCGTCGGTCATCTCACAGGCGAAGCTGTCGGCCCGCTGGCCCCGGCCCCCGATCTCCGCGAGGAGCGCCGCGGCCTCCGTGGCATTACGGCCCAGAATGCAGGGGATGGCGCCCTCGGCGGCAAAGCCCCGGGTGATGGCCTCGCCAATGCCCTTGGCCCCGCCGGTGACGAGGATGATCTTGTTTTCCAATTCGAGGTTCATGGCGGGGCAGGACGGACGCGGACGACGCAGGCAATCATGATGACTAATCTGGGCACAT
This sequence comes from Oleiharenicola sp., assembly GCA_031390295.1. Taxonomy (GTDB): domain Bacteria; phylum Verrucomicrobiota; class Verrucomicrobiia; order Opitutales; family Opitutaceae; genus Lacunisphaera. The sequence continues at coordinate 1,796 of JANMTJ010000550.1, read as the reverse complement.
ACTCCACCCCGTCCGGATGGAGATCCATGGCAAAGGGATGGATAATCTTGCCACCCTCCCGCCGCCCCGGCATCGGTTGCGCATGGCCCTCCGCCCCGATCCGGTCCGCGCCAGTCCCGTCCTGTCCACGCAGGTCTCCGGCTCGCGCTATTTTTTCCTCGGCCTGACAGGCACGAGCCGGGCGGGGGTGATCCCGGCGTACGGCGGCTTCGAGCAATGCGATCCCGACTACCTGGTGCAGCGGGAGCACTTTGACTTCTGCGCGCTGGAGCTCGTCGTCGCCGGGCAGGGCACGGTGCGCTTCAACGGCTCGGAGCACCCGCTGCGCGCCGGGAGCCTGTTCCATTACGATCACACCACGCGGCTGGAAATCCGCACCGACCCGGCACGGCCCATGGCGAAATATTTCCTGTGCCTCACCGGCGCCCGGGCCCGGGCGCGCCTCCGCGCCGCCGGCCTCCGCCCGGGCAGCGCGACGCCGCTGGCCATGTTCCCCGAGGTGCAGCGCGTGTGGGAGGACCTGATCCGCGAGGGCGGACACCACCGGGCGACGGCGGACCGCGTTTGCACCGCCCTCGTCGAGGTGCTGCTGTTGAAGATCGAGGAGCTGGCGGGCATCTCCGCGCAGAAGGGGGCCGCGGCCGAGGAGACCTTCCTGCGGTGCAAGGGCGCCATCGAGGCGCAGGCCGCCCGGCTGGCCACCCTCGGCGACATCACCAAGGCGGTCGGCGTCGAGGCGTCGCACCTCTGCCGGTTGTTCCGCCGCTACCAGGGCCTCAGCCCCTACCAGTATCTCCTGCACCGCAAGATGGCCCTGGCGGCCGAGCTGCTGATGGATCCCACCGCGCTCGTGAAGGAGGCGGCCAGCCATGTGGGCTTCGCCGACCCGTATCACTTCTCGCGGTGTTTCAAGAAGGTCCACCGCGTCGCGCCGAAGGAATTCCAGCGCTCACTCAAACACCTTTGATCCAAAACCTTTTGACCACGGATTTCACGGATGAACACGGATAAAAACCCAAACCTCCTTGGTTGTCATTCTGAACCAAGCGAAGTTACCGAGCCGCAGGCGACAGGGATCCAATCCAGCACGATATTCGCCAGCGGTCATGAATCTGAATCCTTCGCTTCGCTCAGGATGACACGGAATGTTTGGTCTCCGTGCCAATCCGTGCAATCCGTGGTTTACACTTCTGTCTTCTGCCCTCTGTTCACTCATATCCCATGTTGACCATCGTCCTGGAAAAACCCGGCCGGTTTGCCGCCGTTGACCGGCCCGAACCCGTTCCCGCCCCGGGCACCGCGCTGGTGCGCGTCCACCGGATCGGCGTGTGCGGCACCGACCTCCACGCCTTTGCCGGCAAGCAGCCCTTCTTCACCTACCCGCGCGTGCTGGGTCACGAGCTCGGCGTCGAGGTGATCGATCCCGGCGAAGACCCGCAGGGCCTGAAGGCCGGCGATCGTTGTTCCGTCGAGCCGTATCTGAACTGCGGACACTGCATCGCCTGCCGCCGCGGCAAACCCAACTGCTGCACCACGCTCCAAGTGATGGGTGTCCACATCGATGGCGGCATGACTCCCCTGCTCCGCGTGCCGGCGCGCAAGCTGCACCAGTCAACAAAGCTCGACTACGAGCAACTCGCGCTGGTCGAGACGCTGGGCATCGGTGCGCACGCCGTCGAGCGGGCGCAGCCGGCCAAGGACGACTTCGTGCTCGTGATCGGCGCCGGCCCAATCGGGCTCAGCGTCATCCAGTTTGCCAAGGTCTCGGGCGCCACCCTCGCCGTCATGGACGTGAG
>JANMTJ010000543.1:0-1584 GCA_031390295.1 Oleiharenicola sp. | reverse complement strand
CGGCTTCGAAGAGTGTGATGATCGTCGCCATGGCGACGTTGAGTGAGTCGGCCTGGCCGGCCATGGGAATGCGGACGAGCAGATTGCTCTCCTTGAGCCAGAATTCGCTCAGCCCGTACTGCTCGCTGCCCATCACGATGGCCAGCGCGCCACGCAGGTCAGCCTTGGTGTAGAGGTTCGGCGTGTCGGGCGTGGTGGCGACGATGCGAATGCCTTTTTCGCGCAACCACGCATGCACCGCCGTGCTGTCGGCCACGACGATCGGCACCGAGAACAGCACCCCGGTGGAGGCGCGCACGACGTTTGGATTGAAGATGTCCGTCACGGGGTCGCACACGATCACCGCATCGCATCCCGCCGCATCGGCGCTGCGCAGGATCGTGCCGAGGTTGCCGGGCTTCTCGATGGCCTCGACCACGAGCAGAAAGGGGTGCGCCCCCAATTTCAGGTCCGCCAGTCCGTGCTTCCACTGTGCCGCCACGGCGAGGAGCCCGTCGGGCCGCTCGCGATAGGCCACCTTGGCAAAGGCCTCCTTGGAAAGCTCGAACAACTGCGCCCCGGCCTGTTTCGCCTGTTCGATCAGCGCGGGCTCGTTTTCCCCGAGAAACCATTCCGGCGAGTAATAGAATTCCCGCGGCTTCACGCCTTTCTCCAGCGCCCGGCGCACCTCGCGGTAGCCTTCGATCAGGAACAGGCCCGCGTCGTCGCGGTCGCGCCGCTCGCGCAGCTTCACGAGCTGCTTCACGCGGGGATTCTGCAGGCTGGTGATTTTTTCGGGAGACACAGCCCGGTTTTAGACAGAATGGCCGGAATGAACAGAATGAAACCCCGGATTTTGCTGCTTACATTTTGTCGATTCTGTAAATTCTGTCTCTTCCGTGGCCAAAAAGAAATTCAACGACCAGCCCTTCCCCTACCATCACGAGTTGGAGCTGGAGATCGCCACGCTGACCAACCTCGGGGTGGGGTTGGGCCGCGTTGTCGTGGGGGAAGGTAAATGGGTGGTCATGGTTCCGTTCACCCTGCCGGGCGAGAAAGTCCGCGCCCGGGTTTATCGCAACCACAAGAATTACTCCGAGGCCGACTTGGTCGCGGTCGTGTCACCCTCACCGCACCGCATCGCCCCGCGCTGCGAACTCTTCGGCCGCTGCGGCGGCTGCCAATACCAGCACCTGGCCTATGCCGAGCAGCTCAAGTGGAAGCGTCAGCAGGTCGAGGAGCTGTTGAAGTACATGGCCGGCGTGGAGTTCACCGTGGCCCCCGTGCTCGGCTCGCCGCGCGAATTCGGTTACCGTTCAAAGATCACGCCTCATTTCCAGGCGTGGAGCAAGGACCGGGCCGTCGGCGAACCCGCCGCGATCGGTTTCCTCAAGCAGGGTTCGCGGTTTGAAATCGTGGATGTCCCGCATTGCCCGATTGCGACCCCGGAGATCAACGCCAAGTTGCCCGAGGTCCGCGCCAAGACCCAGGCGCGGCTGGCCGCCGGGGAATACAAGCGCGATGCCACGCTGCTGCTGCGGCACGCCCAGGAGGGGGTCATCACCGACTACGACGCCGTTATTCATGAGGTGATCGATGCTGCCG
>JANMTJ010000504.1:0-6308 GCA_031390295.1 Oleiharenicola sp. | reverse complement strand
AACGGCGGAGGCCGTTCTGTGACATAATTCCAGAATCAAGGCCGGTTGGCTGTGCGCATTTTGGCAAAAACCCACCATGGGCCGGAGACGCAACCATTCCGGTCCGCCCAACCACCCCGGCGCTGCGCGCCACCCCACTTGTTGGAGGGGAACTGGAAGCAGACGGTATTGAATCCCCTCTTGAGAGGGGTGCCGCACGGCGGGGTGAGTGACGCAAATGCGATAGACCGACCCGGCAGATCTCCAACTCCCGTAACGGGGGGTTGCGCCGCCCCGGCAAACCTGTTTGCAACGCCCTTGCGTGAGCGAAACCAGCCCAACCAAAACCGAGCCCATGGATGAAAGCACCGGGCCGGCCACCCCGGCCAGCAGCAAGCCCATGGGGTTCCTCGACCATCTGGAGGACCTGCGCTGGACACTGATCAAGTGCGCCATCGTGTTCGCGATCTTCGTGACGATCCTCGCGTACAATCTGGACGTTGCCTCGACGCTCCTGACCTCGCCGCTCGAGCAGGTGCAGGCGGATTATCCCAAGCTGAAGACCGACCTCGTCACCAACAGCCCGATGAGCGTCTTTTCCGTGATCATCGACATCTGCATCATGGGCGGGGTGATCATGTCGCTGCCTTTCTGGCTTTTTTTCATCGGGCAGTTCGTGGCCCCCGCGCTGACCCAGAGGGAAATGCGCGTCATCGTGCCGACCGGCCTGGCGGCCCTGGGGCTGTTCGCGGGCGGTACGGCCTTTGGCTACTATATTCTCACCCCCAGCACCATCCGGGTGGCCTTCGAGCTCAACCAGCTGCTCGGCTACACCGTGTTGTGGACGGCCGACAAGTATTACAGCCTTCTGCTCTGGATGACGCTCGGCATGGGCGGGGCCTTTGAGTTTCCGCTGCTGGTGGTGCTGGCGGTCTACATGGGCCTGATCGAGGTGGCGACGTTGCGCAAGTACCGTCGCCACGCCATCATCGTGATGTTCATCACTGCCGCGATCGTCACGCCCACGCCCGATCCGTTCAACCAGTGCCTCTTCGCCCTGCCTCTGATCTTGCTCTACGAGCTGTCGATCTGGGTCTCGGCCTTCATCGGCCGGCGGAAAGCGAAGACCTGAGCCCGGTCGCCTTACTTGCGTGATTCGCGCTGGAAGTTGAAGACCACCTTCAGCATCTGCCAGGCCAGCCAGAAGACACCCGACAGGCAACCGGCGGTGAGTCCGCCCCAGAGCATGACCATCTTCGGGTCGTTGGACGGGACGTGCGAGTGCACGAGCGAGTAAAAGATCACGAAGGCGATGCCGGTGAGCACCAGGTCGATGGCGAGGCTGACGATGGAAAACGGCTTTTTCTCGGGCGAGGACATGCCGGCAACACAAGGAGCCGGCGGGGCTTTGTCCAACCGAAACTTGGCAGCCCGGGAGGGGCAAGATGTGCCTAGTAACCGACAACCTGCGCTGAGCACCGGGGCCGGCCTGACGGTAAAATAAGGCCATGAAGAAGCCACGTATCCTCCTTCCCCTCGCGGTGGCTGGCTTGGTCCTGACCGCCGCCCTCACCACCGCTGCCTTGGTCAATGCCGCCGAGGTCCCACCCCAGGCCGCTACCGGTGTCGCCGTCCAGCAGGCCAAAGTGGATGCCTTGTTCGACGTCGCGCCGCTGTCCGTTGCCATGCGTGCCAGGCTGGTCCAGGCCGATGCCACCCTCCAGCAGGCCGAAGTGGTTGCTCTGTTCGACGTCGCGCCGTTGTCCGTTTCTATGCGTGCCAAGCTGGTCATGGCCGATGCCACCCTCCAGCAGGCCGAAGTGGCGGCCTTGTTCGACGTCGCGCCGAGGTCTGTCCCGAACCAGCCGGGCCGGCCTTGAACCCTCAGGGCGACGGGGCCGGGGTTTGCCTCGGCGTGTGCTTCACCTGCCTTCTGCCCTGACGGCAAGGGCCGTCCCGCGACTCGCCGGCACGGATTGCCCGTGGCCGATCATGACCGGACCATCCGCGTCTTTCTCTAGGGCCCGATCGGGCCGGTCACGGTCAACGGTCTCAACTTCAGCCACGTCCGGCCCTCGCAGCCGCGCACCGACGCGGAGATTGCCGACGTGCGCTCATCCATCACCGTTTTTCGCTGTCTTATGGCCTTCGACATGAACTGGAAACCCCGGAAATCCTTGATCCGAGTCAATGCTCCGGGCCGGTCAGCCCTGTAAACTCACTCCCGATAACCACCCACCATGAAAACTCGCCGCCTTTTACCCTCCTTCCTGGTCGCGCTGGCACTGGCCGCGCCCGGACTCGCCTCCGAAGGCCCCACCGACGCCAAGGGCCCGATCATCCTTCCCCCGGAGGTGCAGGCCCTGCCCGTCGAGCAGGCGATTCTGACGTCCCCGCCGAATGTGCCGCCGCCCATTGCCCGCAAGTTCAACGCCCGCGTGGTCGTGAACCTCGAGGTACGCGAAGTCGTGGCCAAGCTCGCCGACGGGGTCGAATACACCTATTGGACCTATGGCGGCAGCGTGCCCGGCTCCTTCATCCGCATCCGCGAGGGTGATGTGGTGGAATTTCACCTGGGCAACCACCCGTCCTCCAAGCTCCCGCACAACATCGACCTCCATGCCGTGACCGGCCCGGGTGGCGGGGCGGCCTCGACCTTCACCGCGCCCGGCCACAGCTCCCAGTTCACCTTCAAGGCGCTCAATTCCGGCCTCTATGTCTACCACTGCGCCACCGCCCCCGTGCCCATGCACATCGGCAACGGCATGTACGGCCTCATTCTCGTCGAGCCCAAGGACGGGATGCCGCCGGTGGACAAGGAATTCTACGTCATGCAGGGTGATTTCTACACCAACGGGAAATACGGCGAGCCCGGCCTGCAATCCTTCGACATGGCCAAGGCCATCGACGAACGGCCCACCTACATCGTGTTCAATGGTTCGGTTGGTTCCCTCGTCGGCGACAAGGCGCTGCCCGCCAAGGTCGGCGACAAGGTGCGCATCTACTTCGGTGTCGGCGGCCCGAACCTCACCTCCGCTTTCCACGTCATTGGCGAGATCTTCGACCGGGTCTATCCCGAGGGCGGCATGAAGTATATCCAGGAGAACGTGCAGACCACCGTGGTGCCGTCCGGCGGCGCGACCATCGTCGAGTTCAAGCTGGATGTGCCCGGCACCTACGTCCTCGTGGACCACGCGCTCACCCGCGCCTTCAACAAGGGCGCCCTCGGCATGCTCAAGGCCACCGGACCGGAGGACCGCGTGATCTATTCCGGCAAGGAGATTGATGCGGTTTACTTCGGCGCCCAGGCCGAGGCCGGCACCGATTCCGCCCGGCATGAGGCCGAGCTGCAGGCGCTGTTCGCGGTTGCCTTGCGGTCCAATCCCCAGATTGCCGGGCTGAAAAAGGACATCCAGAACGAGCGGGGCAAACAGGTCTACATGGGCGTGTGCTTCGCCTGCCACATGCCAGATGGCAAGGGCCTGCCCAACGTCTTCCCACCGCTCGCCGGTTCCGATTACCTGCTGGCGGACCGCGACCGGGCCACCCGGATCGTCCTCAAGGGTCTCACCGGCCCCGTCACGGTCAACGGCGTCACCTTCAACAGCGCCATGCCGCCCCAGGAAGCCGTGCTCACGGAACAACAGATCGCCGACGTGCTCACCTTCGTGACCAACGAGTGGGGCAACAAGGCCGAGCCCTACACCGTGGACGACGTGAGACGCGTGAAGAACGAGTCCCACTGAGGCACGACGTTCCCACCGCTTATCCGACCGTACCTATGCCCCGGTCAATTTCCCTCGTCCAGGGTCCGGCCGTTTGTAACGTATTACGTTACAAGCCGGCCTGGTGTTTTCTCTGGCTGCTGTTGGGCGTGGTTGGATGGGCGGCGGAAATCCAGCATCCAAAATCCGCAATCGCAAATGAAGGGTTGTTGTCCATCCCGGCCGGCCGCTATGCGCCCAACATCCGCGCCGTGACCGATCCGGTGGAGGTCGCGGTGGGGTCGTTCCTGCTGGACGAGCTGCCGGTCACCAACGCGCAGTTCCTTGCTTTCGTCACCGCCCAGCCCAAATGGCGGCGCTCGGAGGTGAGCCGGCTGTTCGCCGATTCCACCTACCTGTCGCACTGGGCCGGTGATCTCGCCCTGGGTCCGTCGGCCCCCGGCGGGGCCCCGATCGTGCGGGTTTCCTGGTTTACCGCCCGCGCCTATGCGCGCTGGGCCGGCAAGCGCCTGCCCACCACCGCCGAGTGGGAAATGGCCGCCGCCGCCGGCTACACCACGGCCGACGGGAAAAGCGAACCCGACTTCAACCGCGACCTCTATGCGTGGCTCGCCCGGCCGGTGCCGGAAGTCCTGCCGCCGGTCAGCACCGCCAGGGCGACCTTGCACGGCGTGCGCGGGCTGCACGGCCTCGTGTGGGAGTGGGTGGATGATTTCAACACCGCGATGGTGACCGGCGAATCGCGCGGTGACACCGGCCTCGAACGCGACCTGTTCTGCGGGTCCGGCGCCGCCGGGGCGAAGGATCCGGGCGACTACGCCGCGTTCATGCGGCTGGCGCTCCGTTCTTCGCTCCGGGCCAACAACACCACCACCTCCCTCGGTTTCCGCTGCGCGAAAAATCTCCCATGAAAACCATCATCCCAATCCTTGGCCTCTGCCTTGCCGCCAGCCTTTATGCGGCCGAACCGTTCGCAAAACCGGACGCCTGCTGCGCGGAAAAACCGGCCGCGAAGGCCGCCTGCTGCGCCGCCGAGCACAGGGAGAAAGCGGTTTGCTGCTGCGAGGGAAAGTCAGCGGCCGAAAAGGAAGCCTGCCCTGTCCGCCGTAGCCTTGGCGAAGGTTGCTGCGCGGAAAAACCTGCGGCGAAGGACGCCTGCTGTGCCCCGATGGAGACCGCGACCTATAGCAAGGAATCGCTCTACCAGCTTGATGCCGCCTTTACCGACGACAGCGGGCGCCCGGCCACCCTCGGCGAGCTGCGTGGCCGGCCCGTGGTGCTTGCGATGTTCTTCGCCTCCTGCAACTACGCCTGTCCGCTGACCGTGACGAACATGCAGGCCATCCGCGACCGGCTGCCGGCCGGTGTGCGCTCACGGGCGGCTTTCGTCCTCGTGTCCTTCGATGTGGCCCGTGACACGCCCGGGGTTCTCAACCAATTCCGAGCCCAGCGCGCGCTCGATGCCGGCTGGATGCTGCTGCACGGCGACGACGGCGCGGTGCGCGAACTCGCGGCCCTCCTCGGCGTGAAATACAAGCAGGAGGCCAGCGGCATGTTCTCGCATTCCAACATCGTCACCGTGCTGAACCCCGCGGGGGAGATCGCCTACCAGCGCATCGGCCTCAATGGCGGGCTCGACGAGACCGTCGCCGCCCTGACCGTCAGCGTGAAGTAAAACCGGCGGGCAGGGGACCGCGGCCGGCTTGAGGCAGGTCAAGGCACCGCTCCACCCGTCGGTTATAGTAGCGGCATGTCCACGCCCCCGTCATCCCTGCGTTCCATCCTCCTGCCAAAGGAGCATGGTAGCTGGTCGCTCGCGTTCGAGCCAGTGGCTCTGGGACTCCTGGTGGCACCATCACGCCCGGGCCTGATCCTCGCGGTGGCAGTCATTGCCGGTTTTTTCGTGCGCCGCCCGCTGAAGCTTGTGGCCACCCTTCCGGCGGATGACGGTCGGCGCGGTCCGGGATTATTGTGGGCGATCCTTTTCAGTGTGCTCGCCCTGACTTGTCTCGGAGGAGCCGCCTTCACGGGATCGTGGCGGGCCTTGTGGCCGTTGCTGCTGTGCGTGCCATTTGGCGCGACTTTCCTTTGGTTCGATCTGCGCAACGAGATGCGCGAGGCCGAGGCGGAGCTGTGCGGGAGCGCCGCGTTTGCGCTGGTCCCGGCGGCGCTGGCCACCCTCGGCGGCTGGAGTGCGCCCGCCGCGCTCGGCCTCGCCGCGCTGATGCTGACCCGCAGCCTGCCGACCGTGCTGACGGTGCGGACTTACCTGCGCCAAGCCAAGGGTCTGCCAGCGCATCCGGTGGGCGCGTTGGCCTCCGCCGGCGGGGCTTTCGCCCTGATTGCCGGGCTCGGTTTGATGGCCGTCGTGCCGGCCGCGGGCAGTCTGCTGGCCGCCGGGTTGCTGCTGCGCTCGGCCATTTTTCTCTCCGCCCTGCGCCCGGTGTGGACGGCGAAACGCGTCGGCATGCTGGAGGCGGTTATGGGGATTATCTACCTGGGCGGACTGGCGATCGCGTATCGCAGCCACTCGCTCATGGAAACTTGAAGCAGATCAAGACAGCGCCGGACAAAAGACGTTAGGATAGTGAGCGTGTTAACCAC